>CAZSQB010000018.1:0-17485 GCA_964608945.1 uncultured Gammaproteobacteria bacterium | reverse complement strand
GAGCTCTCTTTTTCTTTAATAACCCGAGTTGCGGGGCTGGTATCGAAACCAGACTGTGAGATTATGCACCTGTTCCTCCGATTACTCAGAGTGTCGGACTATATCTTGTCCCGCTAAGCGGGACCTCAGCGTATAGTCTCTACGGGTTTCCTTCTCCTTCGACTTCGCTCAGGATCAGGATCTTCCCTCGGTATTGCCCTGCGCCTTGCTCAGGATTCCACCGATATAGCTGAGTTCTCTGCATGATATTGCTATCAAGAGGGCCCATTTTGAGCCTCACGTGCGCCTTACACTACCCCGCGCGCTTTGTGCAATCATTCTATCAAACATTTGCTTCAACGTCAAACAATTTGCTATACTTTGGAAGCTAAATTTGCTCGCCTCGGGCGAAGCACGGGCCAGGGTAGCTCAATGGTGGAGCACCACATTCATAACGTGGCGGCTATGGGTTCGAGCCCCATCCCTGGTACAAAAAAAGATCAAAAACCAAAAATACCCCTCATGAATATCTCTGATTTTAAGGGTAAAAGAATTGTAGTGCTTGGGGTTGGGGTTGAAGGATTCTCGAGCGCGGAGTTTCTCAAAGAAAAGGGCGCGGATGTGACTATTCTTGATGAAAGCCCGAAGCCGGATGAGGGATTAGTTGCAAAAGCAAAGGATTTAAACATTACCTGTAAGTTTGGCAGCGATGCATTTGGTGACTTTTCACCATATGACATTATTGTCCGAAGCCCGGGAATACGATTATCGCATGCTGCACTGAACAGTTTGCCCCGCGAAAAAATTACCTCCCAAACAAAACTTTTTTTTGACCTCTGCCCGTGTTCAATTATTGGCGTCACCGGTACGAAAGGCAAAGGAACAACTGCGAGTCTGATTTTTGAGATGCTTAAGGCTGCCGGTAAAGATACGTATCTTGGCGGCAATATTGGTACTCCACCCCTCGAGTTTCTAAATAACCTCACCAAGGACTCCTGGGTGGTGCTTGAGCTCTCAAGCTTCCAGCTCCAAGACATACATAAAAGCCCACACATTGCTATTTTGCTTATGGTAACAAGCGAACATTTAGACTACCACAGCGATACCTATGAGTACGTTGATGCCAAGCGAAATATTCTACGCTTCCAAACACAGCAAGATTTTGCAGTTATCAACCGTGACTACCTCGCAAGCCATGAATCAGATATGTATACGGACGCTCAGGTTTTCCAAGTTAGTCGCGAGCTGGGAGTGGCAGATCGGGGTTGCTTTATCAAAGACAGTGCTGTCTGGATCCAAAAAGACGGAAGAGAGAAGAAAGTCATTGATACCAAGGACATTCTACTTCCCGGGAGGCATAACCTGGAAAACGTCTGTGCCGCTGCCATGGCAGCTTTTTTGGCCGATGTTCCGATAAAGGACATAAAGCAGGTTTTGCATACATTCTCAGGGCTTCCGCACCGTTTGGAGCTAGTCCGCGAAGTAAATGGCGTTCGCTATTACGACGACTCATTCTCAACAACGCCTGAGACAGCTATAGCCGCAATCGAAGCGTTTGATGCGTCCGAAATACTTATCTTAGGAGGTTCAAGCAAAGGAGCAGACTTTTCTACGCTTGGCGAAGCGATAAATAAAGCAAAAAACATTAAAGCCATTGTAGGAGTAGGTACTGAATGGCCAAAAATCAAAGCGGCAATTACGAATCAAGCAATTCTTCTCATTGAAGGGGCAAAAGACATGAAGACTATTGTCGCCGCAGCCTCAAAAATCGTCCAACCAGGTAATGTCGTGCTCTTATCTCCCGCATGTGCCAGCTTTGATATGTTCAAAAACTACAAAGACCGCGGCGAACAGTTCAAGGTTGAAGTTAGCAAGCTCTGACAACCTCTTTCCTTATTTTTCCTCTTTACAAATCCTATAATTTCGTGTATAGAGAAAACGGCCTATATATTTACTGTGCAAGAAACTATTATTACACCAACACCTCCTGATCTTGCATTGTACTGCTTTGCTGCTGATAGAAGGCCAAAGTTGGGATCTGCACTACAGGAAGCAGCAAGAGAACACCCGATAGTATTTGAAATATTCATTGAGCACAAAAAACATAACAGTCCGAGTACAGAGAGCCACTTACTTGACGTAACAGACCTTATAGAACGATTCTGTACTCGTTTTGGAGTTTCATCCAATCGAAGGGTATTTCTTCTCGCAGGCGCATTTGGCCATGACATTGGTAAAACTGAGCTCGAAAACAGATTTTTTGAAACAGAAGGAAAGCTATCTGATGATGAGTTTGCTTTGGTGAGTACACACGCACGTCGAGGATACGATTGGTTCATGGGCAGGAAAGGAAGGGATCGAAAAAGAATACAAGCAAATACAACAGAGCGAATATATGCGATAACAGATCTCGCTGTACTTGCTGGTGCACACCATTTGCCAGGCTACCCTGATCCTAAGGGGTCAGATGCTGTGTATGTACCTGACTATCTACAAGATGATGTTTTAATACTTTCCGTTGCTGATAAAATTGCAGCACAAGCAGTGCCACGTTCCTACCGACTATTTCCGCTTACAAGAGCGCAAGTGACAGTTAATATTTTAAAAGACCTAGAAGAACTAAAAAGAAGAGACGTACCGTCGCTCGTTACTACGCTATTAGATTTGCACCCGCTCTATGCTAATCAACCCGCTCTCCAACCGTTAGAATATGCCGCCTAACGAAAATACGGTATAATCCGCGCATGGCAGCGTTTACTTTTTCAATCCAGAAGCGAGACAAAGACTCCAAAGCGCGGGCGGGAGCATTGAAAACCCCGCACGGAGATATCCTCACGCCAAATTTCAACCCCGTTGGCACACAGGCGACGGTGAAGACCCTTTCTAGCCAAGACCTCAAAGAAATCGGCGCACAAATTGTTTTGAGCAATACGTATCATCTCAATCTTCGTCCAGGTGCAGATACTATTGAAAAAATGGGAGGACTCGGAAAGTTTATGGGCTGGGACGGACCGACAATGACGGATAGTGGAGGATTCCAGGTTTTTTCGCTTGGTGTTGCACAGAAAAAGATAGCGCTTAAGGATCGCTCTGGTCGAAAGATGGGTAAGTTTGTGAAGTCGGTATTTCTTTCTCCCGAGGATACGCAGCTTTTATTGCCATCAATTACCAAAACCCGAGCCGAAAAAATCGTCAAGAAATTAAAAGAAGCAACTGTCAAAGAAGACGGGGTGTGGTTTTATTCACATATCGATGGCAGCAAGCACTGGTTTGATTCAGATATTTCAATAAAGCTTCAAGAGCAACTCGGCGCAGATCTCATTGTCGCATTTGATGACCATGAATCACCGCTGTGGGATTATGAACAAACCAAACTTTCTGTTGAAAGGACGCATCGGTGGGGATTGGCAAGCCTCGCTGCACAAAAGCGGAGTGATCAGCTGATATATGGCGTGGTGCATGGTGGACATTTTGAGGATCTTAGGAAACAATCAGCCAAATTCGTCGACAAATATTTCCCCGCTGTCTCAATTGGCGGATCATATACTTCAAAATCAGTTTTGTACCAAACGCTTGACTGGTGCGTGCCGTATTTTCAAGAAGGTAAGCTACGACATTTGCTCGGTATTGGTGAGGTGCAGGATTTATTTGAAGGCATCGCACGGGGCATGGACTTTTTTGATTGCGTTGCGCCGACTCGCCGGGGAAGGCATGGAAATGTGTACATTTCACCTGGGAATGGGGGACATCCGTCTAATAACTTTACTCTGCAAATTAGCAACGCCAAATTCGCTCTTGATACCGACCCGATTGATCCTGGATGCGAATGCTACACCTGCCTTCATTTCACAAGAGCCTACCTTCATCATCTCTTCAAAGCAGACGAACTCCTCGCCCAACGCCTAGGCAGCTACCACAACGTTTACTTCATCGTCAACCTCGTGAATAAAATCCGACTAGCAATATTTGATGGGAGGTTTAGCGACATGAAGGAGGAATGGTTGGGGGGTCGTTAGGATTCTTATTTCTTAATAGTGAAATTAACATCTATCACATTTGGGTCTTGTAGCGCTGGTAGGTCATCCGCATTTTCCTGTTCAGCAAACGCATTCTTTAGTTCTTCCCCAAAGAACTCATCTGCTCGAAAAGAATTGAACGAAAATGGTACAAATACACCATGTCCTTCATCAGTAAACTTACATGCTTTTAAGATTGCATAATCCGGAAAAGAACCTTTTCCATTCTCGTCTCGAACCAGTTCTCCTAAATGAGATATGTATACTCTTTTAGCACCATCCGGACTAAATCTATCTGTAACAGTAACAATAATGCCATTATTGCCTCCAGTCAGATTGTTAAATTTTGGATCTTCAAAATTAGGATATAGTTCACGAACAGTTTTTCCGCTTGCCACATCCTGATTCGGTTCCACTCTATCCGTCACATCTATAAGAAAGTTGGCCTTGTCAACATCGCTAACACTCCGCAAGCGAATCACCCTACCTTTTTGTGTAACTCTCACAGTTTTACCATTGGTATAATACAGTACGCTCTTCAGTATGAATGGGATTGCCATCGTTTTCAAAGTCAGGATCGTCTTGCATGTTATTTTCTTCGGGACTAGGTGGGGTTTGTGTTTTAACGATCTCTGTGTGGGATTCTTTAGATTCGGGATTTGAGCTAACTCCTGTTGCGAGATCCTTTTGAGGATCACCTGATGGGTTATTAGTAGCTGTTTTAGCTCCAAATCTTCCTCCTTTTCTTCTAAAAAAACTGAGGAAGCTGCGCGGCCCTCGGTTTTCGGGAATTATTGGCTTCTCAACTCCTATACCACCTTCAGCCATAACTATATTAAATATTATTTCTGTATGAGAGTCAACCTAGCAGTGTGAGAAGCGCGACTTGCAAAAGATGCTATTACAATGACTCTTTCATTATGAATATACTGAAAAAGTTTTATGAAGCGATTTTGGAGGGACAATTTGCTGAGCTGAAAAACGAAGGCTGAAGATATCGCACCATTGACTATAGGACAAACAAAAGATATAATAAATGTTATGCCACGAGAGATTCCTTACAATTCATTTCCAGAAGGGATAGGAAAAACAATACGAGGAAGGAGAATTGATCTTGACATTGCTGCTAAAGAAGTAGCGCAGTTTGTCAACATTTCGATAAGGTATTTTCATACCATTGAACGGACGAGTTGCGTGCCTTCAGATCCTGTTATCGATGCATTAGCCTATGCTTTAGGCATTGATTTCGCTGGGCTCAAGCCTCCTCAACCACCCTTATTTGATTATCTGAGAAGTATTGGGATATGTCTTCCACCTGCTTTTCCTCGAAAACAGATAATTATGTCTCCTCAGGACGAAAAGCGAAAAATACTTGAGGGAAGCAGAAGAAGGTATTCCATTTAATCACTTCGTCAACAAAGACAAGGGAACCAAAGAAGGCAAGGATAAGTAATAAACAATCAGAAACCCAAGAGTTCCTTCAAAAATGGTTTTTATTGAAGAGGCGAAAATCGATATTGTGCTTTGGTTAAATTTGCTCGTAAACAGAAGCAATTTTACTATAAAATAGATTTGCATGCTTCCAACAGACTGTTTACTTATTTCGCCATTGCGTAAAATGTCGACATTCTGCTAGTCTGGTGGTATGCAGTCAAACTCTTCTAAAACATCTGTAAAGACAAAAGATATTCTTTTGCTCCTTGCCGGAGCAGGATTTTTAGCAGCCGCAATTCTTCTGCCGGGTTTACCTCTTGCTCTGAAGCCATTTTTGAAAGAGCAGAAGAAGACGTGGGGACACTTCAATAGAAGAAGGCTAAAAGCCGAGATAAAGCGATTACAGAGAACCGGAGTAATAGAAGAGACTGCAGAAGAAGGAGAGGTACTTTTTCGACTGACGGATAGAGGAAAAGAGAAAGTAATGAAATACAAACTGGAAGCGTTATCCTTACAACCCGGCAAATGGGATGGAAAGTGGCGATTGGTCGTATACGACATTCCAAAAGGAAAGAAAAATCAAGCGGATGCGTTTCGAAGACTTCTTAAGAAGCTGGAATTGTTACAACTGCAAAAAAGCGTTTATCTCACGCCATATCCTTGTAAAAATGAAATTGAATTTTTAAAAACATTTTATGACATAGAGGATCATGTGACATTGCTGACTGTTTCCGGTATAGAGCATGAAACATCTTACAAGAGCTATTTTGGTCTGTAAACTACTCCTGAGCTGATTGGGAGCAAAGCAAGGTGTAAATATATTTAGCTATTGCGAAAAGTGTAAACAATAGTACCGAAGGATTTAGAGCAATTAGAGCAAAAAGTAGCACTATGTAATATCCTACTTTAGGTTCAGATTTTTTCTCCCTTGACGGATCAGGCTTAAGCAGCATATAATCGCTTCCACATGATTGATCAAGCCACAACGACAGTAAAAAAGACCACGAGAACGAGAAAAACTACAGCAACACCTACGGTAGTTTCAGAAGCTGCAGTATCGACGAAAGCAGTTACTGCGCTCGAAGATGTATTTAACAATGTTATCCAGAGAATTAATGATTCAAAAGCAGAGTTTGTGAGTATGCAGCGACTTATTGAGGAGACAAAGCAAGCATGGATTCGAGAACAGAGAGAGCATGAGCTTCAGGTTGCACAGCAAAATCAGCAAGAAGAGGTAGAACGGAGACGCGAGCAAGAGTCGTATGAGTATGAGACAAAACTTGCCCGACGCAAAGCAGAAGATGAGTTTTTACAGAGAAAAACGAAGTGGGAGCGAGAGCTTGAAGAGCGCAAAGACGAGATTGAGCGAGAACGTCAGGAGCTTGTCACATTGCGGAGACAAGTTGAAGGCTTTGAGGGAGACAAAGAAAAGGCAATAAAGGATGCGACTACTACAATGCAGAAGGAGGTAGCAAATCAGTTTGCTACAGAAAAGAAACTTCGCGAGCAAGAGGTGAAGGCAGAGAAAGAGCTCTTGGCCCTAAAGATTACCACACTGACTCAGGAGAATACACGATTAAACAATGAGGTAGAGGCATTGAAAAAAGCACTCACTGATGCCACGGTACAGCTGAAAGACGTTGCAGTAAAAGTGATCGAATCATCAAACACCTCATCTAAGCAATTCACTGGTTCTACAGAATAAGCCCCTGCATCGTCAACTGGTTGAGAGAGAATAATAAAACAAAATACCTCTTGACAAAATACTAGCGTACTAGTATAATAGTACAAAGATGAGTTCAGATGGCTGGCAGTTTAAAGATTTTGTCAAAACATTGCTGTCTGTAAAGACAGAAGACGAGATGGTTAATTTTCTCGAAGGAATATTGACCCCAAAAGAACTGCTTGAGATACCAATGCGCCTGAAAATCGTGCGGATGCTCAAAAAAGGAGTACCCCAACACGAAATAGCAAAAGAGCTTGGCATCGGCATCGCAACTGTCACAAGGGGTTCAAAAGAGATTCAAAGAGGCAGATTTAAATATATCTAATATGAAAAATGAATTAAAAAACGAAACAAACTGGCAAGACCTTCTGAGTAGGGAGGTCGTCACTGTTGTGGAATAATTTATAACAACAGCTAAAAGAACTGACCTCCTGAAAGGAGGTTTTTTAATGCATGAAAGAGGTGTATATGAAAGAAATATCAAGCATTTTAGATAGACCATTAACAAGAAGAGGGCTGCTGCAAGCAGCTGCCGTCACAGCATTGCTTCCATATGGAGCAGCACAGGCATCAAGAAAAGGAGACCCTCAGCCTTATGAGGCGCAGGAAGTCTTTGGATTTGAAGAAAGGGAAGCACAAGTTGTAGCTTTTCAGGGAGTTAGATTAATTACACCAGAGCGGGCTAATAGGCTTGGCATAAGAGCAGAATTTCCAGTTTTTGTATCGTCTCGTATAAATCAACCAAATGGTCTTTTCGTGTGCAGCGATGATCCGTTAGTTTACCAGGTTGGTCACATTACTAAATCCCAGAATTTTCGCTTCAATCGCAGAGGAATTTTTTATTATACACGTAGTGGAGACATGCCTAACTTCGGCTCTTTTTTTAATAGTAATTTCTATGCGATGATTACCCCTTTAGGAGAGAGGGTAGAGGACAGCTTTTTTGGAATTAGTGCTGGAAGATGTGAGGATGCATTAACGACAGAAATAAAAATCTTTTGTAGAGAAGGGTTGGATTGCTATTGTTCACCAGACGCACTGCGAAGCGGTGTTCTAACTGCTTCAGGATCTGCCATAACGCCTGAAATTCAATTCCTTAAGCCAATCTGTAGCACTGATCGTCATCCGCAGTATGCAGGACAAGAAAAATACACTTTTACTGTTACCGAAGCCGGTGAAGTCAAGCTTGGTTTACCAGAGGAAAGGGCAGATAGGAATGCCGTTTTGGGAGCAAGTCCACAGAAGGTTTTTATATGAGAAGGAACGAACAAACATTATACAGAGCATTTCATGGTCAGCCAGAAGCGCATCAATCTCAGCGTGATCGACGGATGGTTAAAGAGGCAGTTACTCTTATAACTGACCAGCTGTCTGAGTTAAGAGGAAAAGAAGGGACAGTAATTTATCCACGCGAGTTGCATCCTCGAGATATGCATTCGTTACGAGGACATAGATCAGGAATTGGAAGCAGATTAGGGTTTATGGTATCAATTCCACTTGAAGAAGGAGTAGGTACGTTGATAGAGATAAAGGCGAGAAGAAGCTGAGGAAAGGCAAGCATGAAAGAAGTTAAGGGTGATGTAGGACATACACTAAGGAGAGTCGGACAAGCTGCGACAGTAATTGCATTAGCAGGCGGTTTTACCGGTGGTATCTATGCCGCAGGACAGTATGTCAATAGCTTAGAAGAGCAAGCAATTGACGCACGCTGCGGAGGAGTAGAGCGCAAAGGATGTGATAAGGTCGAAAGAACTGTCTGCAGAGGCGATGCAGGCCCCTGGGGCGGTGGCTTTCCATATTGTGGAATTGTTGTTGAGTTCGCATCTAAGACACCGACAATTGATGTGATAGGCACACCAGTCATGCAAAAGGAGAATTAATATTTCTAAACAAGATGAAAGAAGATTATAGACGGTGAAGCGTTGGACAATTTATCTTATAGGATAAATTATTACTGTATAAAGGAGGTGGTAAATATGAGTATAGAAAAATCAGTGAGAAATCAAGCATTCGCACTAGAAAGACGAGTTGCTGCAGGGGTATTTAGGAAAGAACGCGCTAAGACTATGCGAGAGCAGGCAGAGCAGCAAAGGACAGATGAGTTTATAAGAGACTATCCAGATCTTGATATAGCTGCGCTTCCGCCGGTGCCAAGGCTTATTCCAGGCGAGGTTCGTCCGAAGCCGCCTCGTGGACATATTCTCGCTAGGTCATTCGGTCGACTCTCAATAATGCCAATTAGCCGAGTATTTGAAACAGTGGATGAAAAAGTGCAACGACTCGCTGTTGAAGAGGAGGCAAGGCTAAAGCGGAGACAAGAAGCGGATGAATTTATTGATGATCTCTATTACAAGGTAGACCCGAAAGATGATATTGTTTAGAATAATCCGCTTCAGGAGGGTTAATGATATAATGAACATATGAAAAAAAGAGTTTATTCAGGAATTAGAGCAACCGGCAGGTTACATTTGGGCAATTATTTAGGTGCAGTCAAGGGTATGCTTGCGTTGCAAGACACATATGACTGTGTCTTTTCTGTCGTGGACTCACACACAATCACTGTGCCGTATGATCCAAAAACACTTCAAAGCTCAGTCCGCGAGATTATTCTCGACTACCTCGCGGCAGGCCTTGATCCAAAAAAATGCTTGCTTGAAATCCAATCCCGCGTCCCGCAGCACACAGAGCTTGCATATTATCTCAGTACAATTTATCCTGTTTCCCGCCTCGAAGATCTTCCAACCTACAAAGAAAAAAAAGCCCAGTATCCAAAATACATTAACATGGGGCTTTTGTATTACCCAGTTCTCATGGCAGCTGATGTGCTGTTGTATAAAGGAGAGTTAGTTCCAGTCGGCATTGACCAAGAACCACACCTTGAAGTCATGCGGGAGATCGCCCGTAAGTTCAACAGCATGTTTGGCGAAACATTCCCAGAACCCCAGCGCTTTAAAGACAGAAGCCTGCCTGCCGGCAGGCAGGGCGAGTATGTGCCGTCTCTTGCCGGAACAGGCAAGATGAGTAAGTCAGTTGAAGGGTCATTTATTACCTTAACTGATGATCTGGAAACCATAAAAGCACGTCTTGCAAAAGCTCCAACAGATAGCGGAACAGAAGGCGGAGATGTGCCAGAATCAGGAAATGTTGCAAATCTATTTAAGCTATTAAGAATATTCGCAGATGATACTACGTATAACAAATTTGCACAAGATTACAAGGAGAAAAAAATACGATATTCGGAGATGAAAGACACATTAGCAGACGCTATTTTCCACGAGTTAAAACCATTACAACAACGCCGCCAGGAATTTGCCAATGATTCGGTTTTCGTTAACGAAATCTTAGAAGACAGCAATGAAAAATGTCGTCTCATCGCGGAGGAGACGATGAAAGAAGTCCGCGCAAAAATGGGATTGGTATAGCATTATTGACAACGGAGAATCAACGTCCTATAATCCTCAGCATGTCCGAGCGACTTTTTGATTCACAAAGGCTCCAAAAAAGTGCACTCGCAGTCGTTAATCGCCTAAACGAAGTTGCGATCAATCGTGAGCGTACGTATCCCTCAAGCATTAAAGCAGTTTTGGTCTTTAGTGGTCCGGGAACGAATTATGATCGATTAAAACCCGGCCAAGAAGAATGGATGGCCTGGATGGATCGTGACAGAATTAGGGCAGGAGTTGCTGTTGCCCGCGAAGTAACTGCTACCGCAATGTCAGAGGCCTTAGGCAGAAGAATTCGTACAGATGAGGTTACCCCAGGAGATGTCGAAAAATATGGACCATACTTTGTTTATAATGGCATACCTCTGGAAAATAAGGTATTTCGTGAGGCACTTACTTCTGAAGTTGGCAAACGAAAATTGCCCAAAAGTAAAGTTTTGATTATTGATGAAGTGAGAGAAAATGGTTTTGTTGATATAGCTCATACGGCGCATCAGGTAAAAAGTTTTTATCAGGAGTTAGGAAATCCTCAGAGCCCACTGCATGGAATTGAAAATGTTGCACTCGTTGCACATATTCCAGATTTTGTTAGGATTCCTTTTTATACGAAGAAATATAATGATGAATTTATAGAAAGTGGGGGACATGGATTACGGTTTTGGGCATACGGTTTAATTGATAGAAAAGGATCTGCAGTACCGCATACAGAGTCTGAGCTGCCTAAGTTAGTTACATACGCGGAACGAGGTCACCTTGCGATAGAACCTTCCCCGTTGAGCTTCTAGTGGGGCTTGCTGTGCTAAAATAGGACAAAGCTGTGAGCAAAATACGTGCAGACGTTGTTATATTTGATCAAGGCAATACGTTGATTCTTGATCCATTCCTTTCTGTTTTATCGAAAATTACAACTTCTATTGCTACCTTACTAAAAGCATATAAATTATCAATTTCTTCAGATAAACTAACTACCGCATGGAAAAAGGCGAATAAAACAATAAGCTATCCGCATATTAGTCATTTTTTACAAGAGGAACCTATTGTGCTAGCTGCATTAGAAAACTTACATGTACCAGCCCCCAAGCAATATGTGTTATCTCTGGAGTTACTAAAGCTCTATAGAGAAGCATTAAAAGAACATATTGCAAATAACCCTGAAAATCAGAAAATACGAACTATTTTGGAAGCTTTGAAACAACAAGGAAAAAGGCTTGGTATTTTTAGCGATGACAGAGCAGTCAATTTAAAAACAAACATGGAATTGATGGGGATTAACCAATATTTTGATTATGTCAAAAGCTCAGAAGAACTCGACGTAGAAAAGCCTGCAAAAAGTGTATTTGAAAATATCCAACAGGCCTTCATTGTACCTGCAAATAGAATAGTTCATATTGGCGATAACCCAAAACTCGATATAGAGGCAGCAAAGTCATGCGGTTTTCGAGCTATTTGGTATAAGCAGAGAAATGCCTACCAGGAAACATGGAGAGACTATACCGCTACTATTTCGGTTAAGCCAGACGCAATAATCTCGGAATTATCAGAGGTTTTGGAAGTTATTCAGTAGTGTGAAACTATCCGCACAAATGGGACTTGCTTAGTTTGACAACTATAGATCTATAGGAATACAATAGTTTGGGTATGAAGCCGATTGATTTACGTACACTATTACAAGGAAAAACAGGCTGGGTTTCTATCTCACCAGACCATAAAAAAATTATTGCCGAAGCTAGAACACTAAAAACGCTTGTTAAAAAAATCAAGGCCTTAGGCAATCCACAAGGGTATATTACGGTTGTCGGAAAAGATTATTCTCGATTCATTGGGTGATGAAGCATCTCGTACAACCTTCGATTAAAATCCCTTATAGAACATATCCCAATTCAGGTAATATACTTTGGCCGATTGTTGAATTACAACTTGCAACAGAGCACAGTTCGCTTACGCAGCCAATACTTGCTCTTGTCGATTCAGGTGCAAGTATTTCAGTTCTTCATCCAATTATCGCTGAGGTACTCGGTTTTAATCCCAGAAAAACAGAAGCTTCTCAACAAGGAATATCTGCAAGCGGAATGTATAAATCCTGGTTGTTTCCTCATGTTATAGAAGTAAACCTTTATGGCTACACGTTTTTTCGTAGATTTACTATCATCGACAACTCTTCCTTCCTCTGGCCATGCATTTTAGGCGAGGATAGTATCTTTGAAGTTGCTGGAATTGACTTTCGAAAATTTAAAGGCTTTTTCGAGGTAAGATTTCGCCAGGATATAAACTAAATCCTCTAGAATTCACTTCCTGTTTATATGCAAAGATTAACACAAAGGGAAATTTACGCATTTCAAACTGAAATTCTTGAGTGGTATCAAAAGAACAAGCGGGATATGCCCTGACGGGACGCACCAGGCGAAACGAACCATTCGGTTCATCTCTCCGCAGGAAAAGGGATCCCTATAAAATCCTTGTTTCAGAAGTTATGCTACAGCAGACACAGGTCAGCCGAGTTATTCCTAGATATGCTGTTTGGCTCAAGGCGTTTCCAACAGTATAACGTTTAGCCAAAGCAAAAAGTCAAGCTTGCCTAGCAAAAAGTAGCAGTCGAGCCTCTTTTCTGCTTGCAAATTGGCAAGCGTGTGCTATACTAGCTCTCAATTATGCCTGCGAGTAACCACAGGAAGCATCAAGCCTCGGGTAAGAATGCGAAAAACAAGTTTGGCAAATTCCGATTTAAGGCTTCATGGAAAAATTTCGTGCTCTACGGATTTTTGTTGCTTTTTTCTCTTCTGATCTTCTCAGCTTTTAATTCACCCTATGAAACAGGTAAATCTGTCTCTATTTCTGATGTGATTTCGGATGTGAAGAAAGGTGAGGTCAAGCAGATTACTGTCAAGGGCGATCGGTTGATCGTGAATACGAAAGATGGCGTGGTCACGACAACAAAAGAGCCAGGGAGCAATATTTATCAACTTTTTGATAACGCAGGCGTAAAGCTTGATCCGAGTACAGTAAAAGTGGTCGTGCAAGACGAATCAGGGATCAACGGTTGGCTTTCACTTTTGGGAACAATTCTTCCTGTTGCCTTGATGATTGCATTTTTCTACTTTATCTTTCGGCAGGCTCGCGGAACGCAAGAAAGTATTTTCTCTTTTGGCCAATCCCGCGCCAAGCTTTTTAACAAAGACACGCCCAAGGTTAGCTTTTCAGACGTCGCAGGAGTGGATGAGGCCAAACAAGAGCTCACAGAAATCGTTGATTTTCTCAAAAACCCTGGAAAATACAAAGCAATGGGTGCGAGGACGCCAAAGGGGGTCCTCATGGTTGGCCCAAGCGGTACAGGAAAAACGTTAATGGCGCGTGCAACGGCGGGTGAAGCCGGAGTTGCCTTCTTCTCAATGGCAGGGTCTGAGTTCATGGAAATGTTGGTAGGTGTCGGAGCTAGCAGGGTTCGTGATTTATTTAACACTGCCAAGAAAGCACAGCCTGCAATCATCTTTATTGATGAGGTTGATGCGATTGGCAGGCAACGGGGCGTTGGAATCATGGGAGGACACGATGAGCGCGAGCAGACCCTCAACCAAATTCTCGTTGAGATGGATGGCTTTACGCCAAACGAGCAGCTTATAGTTATGGCCGCAACCAACAGGCCAGACGTGTTGGATCCCGCACTCATCCGCCCAGGCCGATTTGACCGACGTGTTGTTTTGGATCTACCGGATGTTGAAGGGCGAAAGGCAATCTTGGCGATTCACGCCAAAGGCAAGCCATTTGAAAAAAATGTTGACTGGGAGAAAGCTGCCAAAAGAACGGTTGGATTTTCAGGTGCGGATTTGGAAAACATGCTCAATGAAGCAGCGATTCTTGCAGCGCGCCTCAGCAAAAAAGCAATCGACATGCGGGATTTGGAAGAAGCAGCAACCAAAGTAAAGCTTGGTCCTGAAAAACGTAGGCTCCAAACAGATGAGGATCGCCGGATGACTGCGTATCACGAAGCAGGGCATGCCTTGGTGTCCTGGGAAATGCCGCATATGGATCCAATACACCGCATTTCCATTGTGTCGCGAGGCTTGACCTTGGGACATACGATGATGGAGCCAATAGAAAGAACACACGAGACAAAAACCCATCTTCTCGAGCAGGTTGCTGTGATGATGGGCGGAAGAGCTGCAGAGCAGTTGGTGTTTTCTGAAATGACTACTGGTGCATCAAATGATATTGAGCAAGCAACGCGCGTTGCACGAGCAATGGTGATGCAGTTTGGTATGAGTGAGCTTGGGCCAATCAGTCTTGATGGGGAGCGGAGGATGGTCTATGAACAATCAGACATCTCGCCTGAAATGGCAGCCAAGATTGATGCGCAGGTCAAGAAGATCACAGATGCCTGCTACAAGCAGGCAAGTGATATTCTTAGCAAGCTTCGAGACAAGCTCGATGCGCTCGCGCAGGAGCTTTTGAAGAAAGAGACGATCGAGTCGGAAGACTTCCTCAAACTTATCGGTCCCAAGGCTGCTCTCGCCCCAACAAAATAGTTTCTCCTTAACGGCAAAACAGCTTTTTGCATGGTATACTACAATGAGTTTTTATGAAGCCCTTCGATTCCACTCAGGGTAAACAATTAATTTTGATCGACGGGAATGCGATTTTGCACCGGGCGTTTCATGCGCTTCCAGGACTCACTGCTCCCAATGGAGACTTGGTTAACGCAGTCTACGGCTTTTTCTCAATGTTTCTCCGCGTGCTGGAAGACATAAAACCAGAATACGCGATTGTTTGTTTCGACCGCCCCAAGCCCACGTTCCGCAAAACACTCTACGTTGGCTACCAAGCGCACCGCCCGGTAATGGCAGAAGGGTTAGGCCCGCAAATCACAGTCGTTCACGACTTGCTCAACAAAATGAACGTGCCAATTTTCGAAGTTGATGGATACGAGGCCGACGACGTCATCGGCACACTCGCAAAGCAAGCGATAGAAGATAGTAGGATACTAGGAGATAAAGATACTAAGAGAAAAGACGAAAAATCTCCTAATCTCCTAATATCTCAATCTCCTAATATCGAAGTTATAATTGTTACGGGGGATAGAGATCTTCTTCAACTCGTTAATTCGCACGTCAAGGTTCTCTCACCGGTCGTTGGGTTAAAAGAAACGATTTTGTATGATGAAAAAAAAGTCGAGGAAAAATTCGGTATTACTCCTTCACAAATTGTTGATTATAAAGCCTTAATAGGTGATCCGTCTGACGGGTATCCGGGAGTTTCGGGTATTGGTCCCAAAACAGCACGTCAATTGCTGCAAGAATACAAGACGTTTGAAAATCTGTATCAGAATGTTGACAAGCTTCCTGTAAGGATCTCAGAGAAACTAGCAACCGACGCAGAGCAGGCAGCACTGGCAAAAAAGCTTGCGACTATTGTTATAGATGTTCCGGTAAAGCTCGTCTTACCAGACTGTGTTTTGGAAAAATTTAACATGGTTAGGCTTAAAGACGCATTTGAGGCACTTGGGTTTCAAAGTCTGATAAAGCGAATTACTCTGCAAGTAAAAAGGCAGGAAGAAGCACAGAAAGAGAAGATAGGGAAGCAGTTAGGCCTTCTATGAAAGATTTACTTTACAATATAAAAGCAGTTATCTTTGACCTTGACGGATTACTCATCGACTCAGAACCTGTGTGGCGGGAGTCGGATGAGGTATTTCGAAAGAAGTACAACCTACAAATTCCCATGCCCGCAACAACTGCGCGAGAAAGCCACGGTACAGGTGTGCGCGATCAGATACGTCTCATGCAGGAAAACGAGGGCTTACAGGGCGATGTTGACTCCCTGGCAGAGGAGTATAGAGGAGAGTTTTATAAACATTTTTTGAATTCTCTTCGTTTTGCGCTCATGGACGGCGCAGAAAGCCTATTGGAAGTTTTAAAAGACCAAGAAATGCCAATTGCTATCGCAACTGGTGGGCACACACGAGAAAAAGTTATTGAGCTTTTGAAAAAATTTAAACTACAAGATACATTTGATATCATTGTTTCTTCAGATGAGGTGAAGGTCGGAAAACCTGCGCCAGATGTGTATATGATTACCGCCAAAAAACTTAATATCGATCCAAAGTATTGTGTCGTGTTGGAGGACTCGGCTAATGGCGTCAGATCAGGAAAAGCAGCAGGTATGAAAGCAATCGGTATTAACAGCGACTACGCTTTACAAGAGCGGCTTGAAGAAGCAGGAGCAGACATTGTAGCTCCTTCTCTTGAGGTCATTGTGCCTCTTTTTCAGGAAGGGTGCTGTCAAGGGAATGAAAATTGCGCTTGTGCATGATTATATTAAGGAATATGGTGGGGCGGAGCGGGTGCTCGAAGCTTTGCATGAGCTGTATCCTGACGCGCCTGTCTATACGACAGTCTATTTGCCACAATTTCTTGGCCCCCACAAAGAGCGATTCAAAAGCTGGATCATAAAGACCTCCTGGTTGCAAAAAATCCCCATGAAAGGAAAGCTCATAAGCCCGTTTCGTATCCTTTCACCATTTGTATTCAGATCATTTAATTTTTCCAAATATGACGTGATAATCGTATCCGCAACTGGAGCCTATTTTCCCAACAGTTTGGACAAAAAAAAGGCTATCCAGATCTGCTATTGTCATACGCCTCCTCGCTACCTCTACGGATACGCAACCGCCAGAGAATGGAAGAAGAATATCGTGTTTCGTATCTTTGCAGCAATTGCTAACCACTTTTTGCGAATGGTTGATTACGACGGATCAAAAAATGTTGATTACTACATCGCGAATTCAGAGGAAGTAGCTTCCAGAATTAGCAAGTTCTATCGAAGAGAAGCAGTTGTCATATACCCACCAGTAGATACTAAGATATTAAGTAATAAAGATATTAAGAAAAAATCAC
>CAZSQB010000017.1:0-17508 GCA_964608945.1 uncultured Gammaproteobacteria bacterium | reverse complement strand
GACCGGTAACAACTCGTCTGTAAAGATATAGCGCAAAATCGTTCTAAGATTTGGAAATCCGTGTCGTATTTCAAAGGCGAGAAAGGGAGAAAACCCAATCACAAAACCAGCAAATATTGTCGCGTATCGTTTTATCAGCAATAAGAGATCTATTTTCTTCGTCACATACCACGTACCTATAAATGTAAAAACGGCAATAATCGTCGCTAAGAAAAATGCCAAGTACTGAAGCTGCAAAGCAATACCCAGTAACAGTCCAACAATAAGAAAGAGGATGAGTGATTTTGATTGCACAGCTTTATAGAGGAGGTAAAGAGCCAAGAGCGAAACAAACGGCAGTGGATTTGGATTCCAGGAAGAACGCGAATACGCAATAGCCAACGGTGATACAGCATAAAGAATCGCTGCCGTAAGCCCGGCAAATTCAGAACCTAACATTTCTTTGGCGGCTTTATAAAGAAGAAATACTGTTGCTACTCCGAGAAGCGCCACAAAGATGGCAGGGCCAACTGGGTCGTAGTTAAAAAGAAAAAGAAACGGCGTAATAAAATAATAATATATGGGTCCATAAAAAAAATCAGCAGCTGACGAGCGAGGACCAAGAAGCGTAGGATTACCCTTAAGAATGTCCCGAACAATCAACACGTCTCTTCCCTCATCCCCCAAAAAAGTCATGTAGTCTGAGATTTTATACAGACGAAGAAACGCCGCAAGGAGAAGAATGGCAATGAGAAGAATCCCTATTATCCTACTATTTTTTGTAAGCGCATGAGAAACGGAATGTGCCATCTTTTCCATATAAATATATTATACATACTGTAACTGTAGGGTATTACGAGAAAACCAATAGCAAGCGGCAATGTTAATTGACGAACAAGTATTGTATCGCCGAAAAACTCAGTCGCAAAATGTATTGAAAATGTTATGATGCCGACCGAGCCAGCAGAGACAAGGTTAAATTGGACAAATTTTAACAGTAATTTTATTGGGCTCTCAATCTTCTGACTTGAAAATGCCCAGAAGTTGTTCATAAGAAAATTCCAGGCAATTGAGAGTTCGGCCGCGACAAATGCAGACCACACAGTAGGTAGTCCGACGTATTGTCGAAATATTTCAATTGTCACTGCATTGATAATGTAGCCAACAAATCCGATAATACCGTATTTGAGAAACGGTGAGTGCACAAGCTCCCAAAACCGAGCAATGAATATATATTTTAATAGGTCGATGATATATTCCTTTGGCGCAATCTTTGAGTTACCGACATACCTCTCATTAAATGAAAACGGTACTTCTGCAATTTTGAATCCATCCCGGGCCGCTTTGTGTAAAAATGAAACCTGAAATGTATACCCACGAAAAGCCGTTAATTCCTCTCGTTCTTTTAAAAATACTTCTTTTCGCAAAGCGCGAAATCCTCCAGTCCAATCATGAATCCAAAATCGCATCAGCACTGTTCGAACGAGTAAATTACCGAAAACAGAAAATGCCTTTCTTTGTAACCCCCATCGTTTTGGAATCGATCCTCCGGCGCTATAGCGCGTACCAATGACCATGTCATATCCTTCATCTATTTTATTCAGAAATTCTATGATTTTTTTTGGGTCATGCTGTAAATCTGCATCCATCTCAAACATGACATCTGCACCAAGCTTCTCAACGGCATAATTCATTGCGCGTATATAAGCCGCTCCTAAACCATGCTTCTCTCCTACGTTGAGATATAAATTTTTATACTTTTTCATAAGACCGCGCACAACATCAGCAGTACCATCAGGAGAGTTATCATCTGCAACAAGAATATGCATATCGTGGTCTTTGATCTTGGGAAATATCTGCTCCTCCAAAACAGCAATAACGCGTTCAATATTTCCTTTTTCGTTATATGTCGGGTTGATAATTACTACTTTCATATTTGCTTTAAATATTCTATAGTCTTTTTAATTCCTTCCTCCAAACTCACTTTTGGCTCCCATTGCAAAACCTCTCGTGCTTTTGTGATATCAGGTCTTCGTTTTTTCGGATCATCCTCAGGTAGTGCTTCTGAAAAAACAATCTCAACGTCTATCCCGACGAGGCTCTTCACTATCTTAGCATACTCAAGCACCGTGTATTCCTCTTCCGCGCCAATATTTACTACCTCCCCTTTTGTGCCTGGGTTGAACATAAGGCGCATCAGTCCCTCGACCGTATCATCAACGTAACAAAGCGACCGCGTCTGTAAACCATCTCCAAACACATGTATCGGTTCACCGCCTAAAACGTTCGTAATAAACGAAACAATCATACGCTTATCCTCTTTTTGCATTCGCGGCCCATACGTATTAAATATTCTTGCAATCCGAGCGTCTACATGCTCAACCCTCCAAAAATAAGCTGTAATTGTCTCACCAAAACGTTTTGCTTCATCATAAATAGAACGCGGACCTGTAGTTGATACATTCCCTCTGTACGATTCTTTTTGTGGGTGCTCAAGAGGGTCACCATATACCTCAGAAGTTGAAGCGAACAAAAATTTTGCATTCTGTTTTTTTGCAAATTGCAACAAATGAAGCGTCCCAAACGTATTTACGAGCATCGTATCCATTGGCAGGGCATGATAGCCTATTTTGCTGTGATGATTAGGTGATGCAGGCGATGCGAGGTGGAAGATGGCATCAACTACTACGCCCTCTGGGAAGGGCTTTTTGAGATCGTGGGCAATAACAGTAAATCTCTTATCGCTTTTCAGATGCGCAATATTCTTCTCTGAACCTGTAAGGAAATTGTCGACGCACAAAACAGCAAAGCCGTCCTTTAATAATCGCTCACAAAGATGTGATCCAATAAATCCCGCCCCACCGGCAACAAGTACTTTTTGCATAAATATTAAAAATAGATGAATTGGTAGAAACGCATGGTGAGAGTATAGGTGCAAAGAATTAGTATTTGTTTTTTTCCATGTCAATATCTGACTTCACCATCATCTCAACCAATGCAGGGAAGCTGGTCTTAGGTGTCCAGCCAAGTCTCTTTTTTGCCTTACTATAATCACCGATGAGATAATCCACTTCAGCTGGTCTCATAAACGCTTTTTTATTGGCATCAACATATTTCTCCCAATCGTCAATGCCCATAACCTTAAATGCAAGTTCTACAAATTCCAAAACAGAATGATTCTCTCCTGTCGCGATAACGTAATCATCAGGCGTATGCTCTTGCAGCATCATCCACATTGCTTCGACATAATCTCCGGCAAATCCCCAATCCCGCTTTGCATCAAGGTTTCCAAGCTCCAATTTTGTCTGCTTTCCAAGACTTATCCTCGCGACCGCGTTGCTAATTTTCCTCGTGACGAATTCAATACCACGTCTAGGGGATTCGTGATTGAAAAGCATTCCAGAAACTGCAAACATATCATAACTTTCGCGATAATTGACTGTTATATAGTGGCCATAGACTTTTGCCACACCATATGGGGATCGTGGATAAAAGCGAGTTGTTTCTTTCTGGGGTGACTCTGTAACTTTTCCAAACATTTCAGAACTTGAAGCCTGATAAAATTTAATATTTTTATTGACTTGCCGTATTGCCTCAAGCATTCGAGTCACTGACAATGCAGTAAACTCACCGGTAAGAACTGGCTGCTTCCATGATGCCCGAACAAATGATTGCGCAGCAAGATTGTATACTTCATCTGGCTCAGCTTCGACAAGCGCATCAACCATTGAGCCTTGATCGAGAAGATCTCCTGAAATGAGATGAATTTTTTCTTGGATATGCTCGATATTACGAATATTTGGCGTACTCAGCCTTCTTACAAAACCAAAAACTTCATACCCTTTCTCAAGCAAAAATTCGGCAAGATAGGATCCGTCTTGCCCTGTAATTCCTGTAATAAGTACTCGTTTGCCCATGTAATTTCTTTATTTTAGAGCATATTTCTCCAATACTCAAGCGTATCGCCAAGTGACTTTTCAATTGGTATTGTCGGTTTCCAGCCCAATGCCTCTATCTTTTTGTTGTCACAAACAATTTCCAAAACATCCCCGGGACGAAGCAACGCATCGTCTACTTCTACAGTAATTTTAATTTTTGCCAGAGATAGCAGAATGTCTAAGATGTCTGAAATGCTATGCGATACGCCCGAGCCCACATTGTATACTTCCCCTGCTTTGCCGTGATTTAGAATCAATCCATATGCAACAACAATATCTCGCACATCGGTAAAATCGCGTTTTGCCTTAAGATTACCAACGGTAAACACTGGCTCTTTCTTTCCTTTTTCTATTTCTACAACTTGCTTTGCGAAAGAGGAAACCACAAAATGCGGCGACTGCCCAGGCCCGATGTGGTTAAATGGCCGAACTCGGTATATCCTCATATGATATGCATTAAAATACTGCAATCCAAGATAATCCTGTGCTATTTTTGATACGCCGTAGGGACTAACTGGTTTTAATGGTGTGTCTTCATCAACAGGTAAATCCGAAGAATCAATTACTCCGTACACCTCGGATGAAGAAACAATGAGTATTTTTGTATTTGTAAAACCACTCTCTCTCACAGCCTCAAGGAGATTGATCTGTGCGTTGATATTGTTGCTTATTGTTTGCGCTGGATTCTTAAAACTTTCTGCAGGAGATGATAATGCAGCTAAATGATAGATTACATCTGGTTCGGATTTTTTGATGAGGTCGTTAACTTCTTGTTGGTCAATAAGGTCGACTTGATAGAGCGTTGGCTTTTGTTGCATTTCGTCAAGAAAAGAAACGCGGGGCTCAAAGAGATATGTACCGATTATTTCGTTTTCACCACCGCTTTTGGCAATATGCTCTGTGAGAAATCCTCCGACAAAACCCGATATTCCCGTGATAAGGACTTTTTTCATCTTCCAACACCAAGATAGTGAAAACCAAGTGCTTTTGCCTTTTCGGGTATATAAATATTCCTTCCATCTATGATATTTTGTTGTCTCATGAGTTTTTTTATTTTTTCTAAATCAAGCTGCATAAATTCATTCCACTCGGTCATGACGATCAAAAGATCGCTTCCCAAAACCGCAGAGTATGAATCATCAAAGTAGTGAATATTTTTAACATCAGAGAGGGCTCGCTTTGCATTCTCCATCGCGATAGGGTCATATGCATGTATTTTGATATTCTTCTTCGCAAGCTCCCTGATAACGACAATTGATGGTGCGTCACGCATATCGTCCGTGTCAGGCTTAAATGACAACCCAAGCACAGTGACGACCTTACCCTCAACGTCACCAAGCAGTTTTTTTGCTTTGTGCACAACGTTCTCCATAGCCTGTCTGTTTATTTCCTCAACCTCTCTTAATAAATCAAACTCATACCCATGCTGCTTTGCGATAGCAATAAGCGCCTTGACATCTTTGGGGAAGCAGCTTCCGCCATAACCGACACCGGCATTCAGAAACGAGCTGCCGATTCGTTTATCAAGGCCAATTGCTTCAAGAACCGTTGGTCCATCTGCTCCTGTCCTCTCTGATAGTTGGGCTATCGCATTAGCAAAGGAGATTTTTGTCGCCAAGAATGCATTTGAGGCATACTTTATCATTTCCGCTGTTGGTATGTTGGTCAAAACCATCTGTGCTTCTGTTGCGCCTTCTGTTGCGATTGGCTTATGAAGCTCAACGAGTACTTCATGTGCTTTTTTGGACTCAGCACCAATAACGACTCTATCAGGATGCAGCGTGTCTAAAATTGCTTGCCCCTCACGTAAAAACTCAGGTACTGATGCATAATCAAATGTCGCTTTTTGTGATTTAACTTCTTCTATAATTTCTCGTACCTTCTTACTAGTCCCGACTGGTACGGTACTTTTTGTAATCACAACAGTGTATCCATCAAGGTGTTCGCCAATTTTCTTTGCCACTTCAAAAACAACTGATAGGTCTGCTTCGCCATTCTCTTTCGGTGGAGTTCCGACGGCAATAAAAACGACGTCTGATTGGGAAATAGTAGGCTCGTAATCGAGGGTAAAAAGTAGTCTCTTGGCTTTTATATTCCGTTTTACCAGTTCCTCAAGACCAGGTTCATAGATTGGGATAATCCCCCTTTTTAAATTCTCAATTTTCTGTGGTGTGTGTCCGATGACCCAGACGGTATTGCCTAAATCGGCAAATACTGTTGCGGTTACCAATCCCACATACCCATGACCGATGAATGTTAGAGTCATAATAAAAAAACTAAAATCTCAAAACTCAAATCGCAAAACTACAACGTAAATCGTAAAACTTTACAAACATTTTAGATTTGAGATGTCGATTTAAGATTTGCCATTTGAGATTTAAGATTGTTTACTTATCTCCTCCAAACCTTCTTTAAAGCTTCTCATCCTCACGCCTAATCGTTCTATTTTACCATTTTTATAATACTCGTCTCATTGTGTCCCATACTGTTTTTTATAATAGGTCTTATATTCGCCTGATTTAATATTCTTCCACCACGCTGCATTGTCTCTGTACCAGCTTACTGTCCTATCTAGCCATTCATCAAAATTATTAAGCGGTTCCCAGCCAAGTTCTGTTTTAATTTTTGACCAATCAACTGCGTATCGCCTATCATGACCCGGCCTATCTTTCACAAACTCAATCATGTCTTCATCCTTGCCAAGGATTATTAGTATCTTCTTAATAACTTCAAGATTATTGAGACCTTGCCTTACCGCCTGCCTGCCGGCAGGCAGGGCAGGCAGGTCCTCTGTTACACCACCGACGCAGTATGTCTCGCCTGATTTCCCTTTCTGCAGTATGAGATCAATAGCGCGGCAATGGTCTTCTACATATAGCCAATCTCGAACATATAACCCATCTCCGTATATTGGTATTTTTTTTCCTTCTAATAGATTGGTGATTGCGAGCGGAATGAATTTTTCAGGAAATTGGTACGGACCAAAATTATTTGAACAGTTAGAAATAGTTATTGGTAATCCATATGTAGTTGCGTATGCTCGAACAAGATGGTCAGATCCTGCTTTACTCGCCGCATACGGGCTGCGAGGATCATATCGCGTGGATTCATTAAATTTGTTGGGGTCATTCAGCTCAAGACTGCCAAACACTTCATCTGTTGATATGTGATGGAAGCGCTTTACTTTTTGTTCCAAAGCTGCCACGAGCAAGATTTGCGTTCCGACAACATTGGTTGTCACAAATGGCGCGGCTTCTAAAATAGACCGGTCTACATGACTCTCCGCAGCAAAATGAACAACTATATCAACGCCTTGCATTGCTTGAGCAACAACCGAAGTATCACAAATATCCCCATGAATAAATGTGTAGTGATCGTTTTGTTCTATATCCGTAAGGTTTTCCAGGTTTCCAGCATAGGTTAAGGCATCAAGGTTCACGATGTAATCCTTAGGATACTTTTTCATCCAATAGTGGATAAGATTTGACCCGATAAATCCTGCGCCACCAGTGACTAAAATTTTCATAATTATTTTTCCTTTTTATCTGCTTGCCCCACGAAGCCCTAAGCGAAGTGGGGAGCCTGTCGAAGGATCATAGCTTTCCTTTTCGCACTTTTTCAGCAACTAAGTTATTTGCGCGGAGTAATTCATCATATGATGTCCCAGCATCAATCCACCAATTAAGAAGTTTACATTGCATTGTGCCCTCTTGGACATAAAAATTGTTCAGATCTGTTACCTCAAGCTCTCCGCGGTGAGAGGGTTTCAATGTGCGAATAAAATCGAATACTCGTTCATCGTACATGTATATTCCAGTTTGTGTGATATTGGACTTTGGATTCTGTGGTTTCTCTTCAATCGAAAGTACCGTATTTTTCTCGCCTAACTCGATGACGCCATATTGACCAGAATCTGTACCCATTTCAATACCAAAAACGATCGCGCCCTTTCCACGAGAAGAGAAATGATCAGCAATGTCTTTCAGAGGGTAGTTAAAAATATTATCTCCGAGTATCACGAGCGTTTTTTCGCCAAGGGCAAACTCCTCGGCAAGCGCAATGGCATTGGAAATGCCACCTTTTGGGTTTTCTTGCACAGCGTAATAGAGCCTGAGGCCAAAATTTTCTCCCGTCCCAAGAAGGTTGGCAAAATCACCCGCATGATCAGGGGAAGATGTAATAAGAACTTCTTTAATGCCGGCATGTACCATCGCTTCCAGCGGGTAATAAATCATTGGCTTGTTATATACTGGCAGGAGATGTTTGTTGGTAACCAATGTCAGAGGTCGAAGTCTCGTTGCTAGTCCTCCAGCAAGAATAATTCCTTTCATAGTTCGATAAACTCACTATGACCATGAGTGCGTCGAATGGCCATGTATCAGCATTAACCGAGAATAAAGAAGGCAATGCTTATGCCAAGCGCTCCAATTAGTATGTATTCTAGCACAACTTTGATGTGTAAGTCATGGTGCATAAAATGATGGAGCAACCCCCAGAGAACATAAAATAAAGATAAAAGCACCAAAACAGCCATTTGCAGTGCTTTATCATATGTGGTCATCCACAAAAGAGACAGCGCCAAAACTGAAACAACGAGTAACCCGGCATAATACCATAGATGCTTTCTCGTTTCATGCGAAATCATAAAATGATTCCTCTCCCCATAATGAGTATACATAACAGCAAAATCGAAATAAAAATGATGTGATCTATATTGTGGGCAACGATACGCACAATTTTCTTGCGCGAAATGATCGCAAGATCAGCAATGAGGACGGCAAGAAAAATTAAAGCGATAACAAAAGCGATTCTCCTTGTGAATGTTTTCCGATCAACCAATGGTTCGCTTCTGACAGATGCGACAAAGATATTTGCTGGAGAAATATTGACCGTTGGGCTTGGAGTGGGAGTGAGAACTGCTCTTGTCGGAGTTACAGTAATTATCTTTTGAACAACCCGGGTTGGGACTGATTGGAAAGGGGTGGGTGTTGGCCCTGCTACGACTATTTGGCTCGAAGCGTGTATGCTCTGCGCGTTTCTCGTAGCGTTTCTACTTCCGAGCATCTCAACGACGAGCACTGTCTCATCTCCTGTCAGGTTCCCGGTTATGACAGCAAAACCTATATCTTTATAATTTGCAGATAGCATATTGTCTCTGTGCCCCGTGCTATTCATCCACGCGCTAACAGTTTCAGGTGCAGTCGTAAACCCCCGCGCTAAATTCTCTCCGGCAAAAAGGTAATCATATCCTGATGATTTGACAAAAACCCATGGCGTTGTTCCATCAGGAGCATTGTGCGCCCAGTAGTTTTTCGAAAGCATGTCCTGTGCTTTTTTGTACGCGGCTTGAGATAGTGCCTCATTCAGTACAAGAGGCGCAAGCCCTGCCTCTTGGCGCCTCTGATTTGTCAAGGACAATAACTCTCCAACTGAAATATTTGCAGATATTCCCAAGACCCCAGAGTATCCTCTTTGGACTGAGTTTAGGAAGAAATTACCAAGCAAGAGAAAGACTATAATAAGAAGGACGCTTTTGTGATGGAGGATCTTTGCTCTGTGATTGTTTGACTCACGGGGCAAAAAGAGATGGTGCAGGAACTCTCTCATGAAAAAAGTATATCACGTGTAGCGCGGTTCAGCCAGCACGCCTGGCTTTTGTCCGTTAATGGGCACTTGCAATGTAGTACCAAGTGTATTTGCAACTGAAATACCGACGCGTAAGCCAGTAAAAGAGCCAGGACCAATATTCACCTCAATTGCATCAAGATCCTGCACAGTCAAATTATGTTTCTTCAACAATGTATCAATTAAGGACAACACAATTTGCGCTTTCTGTTCACCAATGGCTTCCTTAAGCCTATCTTCTTTCTTACCAACCGTTAAACCAATGATGATTTCTTTATTGCTAGTTGTATTAATATGTATTGTATTCATAGCTTTATTGTCACTGCTCCTTGGCGAATGATTTGCCATGGGGTTTTTGAGCAATCGATAACAGTTGATGCCTGCTTTACTGTGCATTCTCCAGAGACAACAAAATCAACTTGTTTTATAATCTCTTTATTCACACTTTCAAACGAATATGGTGTTGCCTCTCCATGAAAGTTTGCCGACGGACCCAGAATCGGCATACCTACTCCTTGAATAATTGCTCGTGCAGTTTTGTGATTTGGAATACGAACCCCTAAGGTGCTTCCTCCTCCTCGAACCAATGCTGGGACTTTGTCTGTTAAACAAGGCAAAATAATCGTTAATGCCCCTGGCCAGTATGGTTCAATGAGTTTATCGATCAAGTCTTTTGGAATATGTTGTACAAATTCTTGCGCCATTTTCACTGTATCAACAAGGACAGGTGTCGCTTGAGTTTCAGGGCGTTTACGAATTGTGAACAATCGCTTGATCGCATCATTATTATCTATCCGACAACCAATACCAAAGGCGGTGTCAGTAGGAAAGATAACTAACCCACCTTCATTTACTATTTTAACTGCTCGTTCTATTTCTTGTTCCATAGCTAGGCTTTGATCTTTTATCTTTGATTTTTGATCTTGAACAATGATTATTCTCCTCTTCCCTTCATCCACATACTCAAACCTGATATCAATCCTTTTCTCAGGCAGCAGACTTCCCATTCTCTCTGCCCATTCGATCGCAACAATATTTTTTGGATCATGTATTATTTCTTCAATTCCCAAACCGACCAAACCATTCTCGTGCTCGATTCTGTATAAATCAATATGGTAAAAATGATTTAAATCATTTAAGCGGGCTTTATCGAGTTTATACGTTCGAACTATAATAAATGTGGGGGAAATAATTTGCCCTTTTATTCCAAGACCCTTTGCCAATCCTTGGACAAATGTCGTCTTTCCACTACCCAAATCTCCATACAAGGCAATAACTTCGCCGCCATGTAAGATTTTTGCTAAATCTGATGCTACTTTTTGCGTATCTTCCGCACTATTTGTGATAATTTCTTCCCTTGAGTTAGCCATTCTTCGATTTATCCACTTTGAAAAACACGAGTATAGCACACGCGAGCAGAAAAAGAGAGCCAAGCGTAACAAAAACCATGGAAACAGTATTTTTGGAAATCCCCAAAATCCTTGTTTCTTGTTTTCCGGTCGGGGTCGGATCTTCTGTCGGCATTTGAGCAGAAACTCGCTCGCCCAAGACCGCTGTTGGCACCTTTCGATCTTCCTGAGTTGGATTGGTTGTACTAGCCTTTGACAATGCAGAAGTTGTATTCTTTGTGAGAGTTACCGCATCATTGATCTTTGTTACTGTTGGAATCTTAGTAGCTGTCTGAGCCCTAGTCGGAGTGGGTATTTTTGTAGGCGTTGGAACTTTCGTGGGCGTTGGTGTCTTTGAAGGAGTGGGCGAATTTGTTGGAGTAGGAGTTTTCGTCGGGGTCAGAGTAGCAGTCGGCACTGTTGTCGGGGGTGGTGCAGGTTGGGAAGACGCATTAGACGTTCCCTTTGACACTGAAGAAAAAAGTATCCATGAACCGTCACCATCTGTTTGTCTTCCCGCGGACTGATTTATCGAAGGCGCTGCGACATCGCTACCAGCATTACCATATCCTACTTGATCTACAATAGACTCATCTGATACTAAAATAAGTTTAATAACATCTCCTGCATTGTTCAAATTATCGCCCCAAGGAAATGTTAAAAAACCATTATCACCTATGTCTATTACGCCTGACAAATCTACTTTATTAGTTGCTGAACCATCTCGCAAACGATATAAGGAGAGATCTACTGGATTATTACTCTTGTTAAAGATTTCAACCCAGTCACTTGATCCATTTGAGAAAAATTCATTAATAACTACATCGCCTGCGAAAACGAAAGAAGGTTTAACAAGAGACAAGAGGAAAAGAGCGCTGAGAGCAAGTAATTGCTTCACACCCTCATTATATACATCCTTTTTGGTTTTTACATTTGCGATTTGAGTTTTGAGTTTTATTTCACGTGCCAGTACCAGGAGATAATGCCATCCCCGTGGTCAATTGCGACATAATTCATTCCCGCTCCAGAGCAACTTGTCGACCCTTTATAAAGCATGCCGCTTTTTGGCGCTTTAATAAGTGAGGAGGATTTTGATTCCATATCTATGCCCGTATGCACACCGCTTGGATAGAATGATCGAGCATAGCCATGTGATCCAAACCCTTGATTTATAAGAACAGTTTCATCAAGCGGCCAGTTCCAGCTGCCGCTTGGGCTAACTGTACCATAGTAATCGTACCTATCCGATCCATAACTATACTCCATTGATATCCCACCTCTTAGATAGTTGCTTGGGTTATCAATTGCACCGTTTTTTCGCACCTCAAAATGCAAATGCGGACCAGTTGAGCAGTATGGCGCACCGGTATTTCCGATAACTGCGATCACTTGTCCCTCACTCACCGGTGTCCCATCTTTTAGCTCAATTGACGAAACAACGCCCTCGATTGCGCTTCGCTCTGCAAGAGCAGATGCTAAGAGTCCTTGATACTTTCTTTCATCATTTTTTGTGACTTCAAGCAGTTCTTGCTTACTTTTTTTATCATTATTCAGCTGATCCGTGTATGACTGAAGCTGTGTTTTTAACTCTTCAACTTTTTTCTTTTTTCCTTCAAAAATTGATTTTTGATTTTGATAATCGTTCTTCGCCTGCTGGATATCAAAAATCATCCGCTTATCATGATCCTGTACGATCTTGAGGTAATTCGCCCGTGATACAAAATCAGTCGCGTCCTCTGAACCCAGTAACACTTCAAGCGGTTCTACATTCCCTATCTGATATGTAGCAACAATTCTATTGACGAGTAACTTTGTCGTGTCATTCAGTGATTCTTCAAGGTGATGAATTTTTGTTGACGCGGTTTCAATATCACCGCCTAATTCCTGTATTTCTTCTTCGGTTGCGTCAATACGAAGCTGGGTCAGTTTTATCTGACTATCCATGACAGCAATTTGCGAGCTCAGCGTTTTTTCTTCTGCTTGAATTGAGGAAATTTTACTCTCAAGCTCTTTTATCTTATTTTTAACATCGCTGAGTTTCCCAGAATTATCAGGAGTAGGAGTTGGGCCCTCGGTCGGAGTTGGGGTCGCTTCTTGAGCAAAGCTTTGACTGCTATAGAGCAGAATACAAAAAGAGAAGAAAAGTAGAGACGAAAAAAGACCTATTTTGCGAAAAACTTTCATAGGTAATTAGGAAGTATCACTTGAGATACCGCAGGACTACTAGAAAACTCGCAAATATCCCAAGCACTACTGCGACAGCAAGCTCGACGCCTAAAAGGCCAAATATAAAAAGCGGTGTTTCTGGCAGAAGCGTAATCGATTTAAATACTGACAAGGATTTAAACATTGGGCCAAAATAGATAAGCGCAGCAGTTGAGAAAAGCCAGCCAAAAAATGCGCCGACAATCCCGTAAAATATCCCCTCAAAAAGAAACGGCCAGCGAATATACCAGTTCGTTGCACTTAATAGGCGCATAATCTCAATCTCTTCACGTTTTTGTGAAATCTTAAAGCCGATGATGATTGCCATGACAAAGGTCGAGACCATTACCAGAACTGCTATTATACCTAGTCCTGTCTTCCGAAGCGCATTGGTCACTTCTACTAAATTTGATACGACATCTTTTGGGAGCGCAACGTTGCTCACGATTTGGGAGCCCCTCAAAATCTCAGAGACACCTGTGAGGTCATTGATGTTGTGCGTCCGCACATCAATAGAAGCTGGCAAAATATCTGCCGTGACAAGCTCAAGAAGTAATGGGTCTTCCTTGAACTGACTCTGGTAAATTCGCAATGCGTTTTGCTTTGAAACGTATTTTATACTTGAGACTTTTCCCGTTGCTTTCAACTGCTCCTTAAGGGCGTTGATCTCTTCTGGTTTTGCTTCATCTCGGAAAAATGCACTCACTTGCGGGATAGATTCAAAATATTGAATAATACTCGTTGATCCGCCAATGATGAAACTGAAGACAGAGATAAGAAAGAATGTCTGCATCATGACAAGAATTGCTGCAAACGCCTGGTATGGAGAACGCCTAATATGATTCCATGTTGTCTTCAATGACTTCATTTGTCCTTCTCCTCCTTACTCTTTTCCTTTGCTTGCCCTGAGCCTGCCGAATGGGTCTCCTCCTTGCCCTCCACAGCTTTAGCGTCGGAGGGTGTCTCCTTTGACTCTTTTTTCTCCTCTTTTCCCTCCCTCTTCTCATCTTTCACCAAGATACCTTTATCGAGTGTGACCACGCGTTTTAAGAGGCTGTTGACAATATCATTGTTGTGTGTTGCCATAAGAACAGTTGTTCCAAGTTTGTTAATATCCTGCAGCAATTTTACGATTTCCCAAGAGGTTGTAATATCCAGGTTACCAGTCGGTTCATCGGCAAGTAAAATATCAGGCGAAAAAACAAGCGCGCGAGCGATTGCTGTCCGCTGCAGCTCCCCTCCTGAAAGCTGAACAGGGAATTTCTCCTTATGCGCGAGGATCCCTACTTGTTGCAATATTTGCTCAGCGCGTGCTTTTGCTTCTTTATGCTCAACGTTTGACATTTCAAGCGGTAAGAGAATATTTTCAAGAATTGTCCTATCCATAAGCAGCTTTAAGTCTTGAAAAACAACGCCGATTTTCCGTCTAAGATGTGGAACTTTACTATTGGGAAGCTTGGCAATATCCCAATTGTTAATAATAATTGAGCCTTTTGTGGGGACCACCTCGCGAATTAAAAGCCGAAATAGTGTGGTTTTCCCCGATCCCGATGGTCCGACAACAAAGACAAACTCACCTTTCTCAATCGCCAAGTTCAAATCGGTAAGCGCTGAAATACCGGTGCCGTACGTTTTTGTAACGTTATCAAGCTTAATCATATTGAACTCCCCTGTTGAGGATGTAAGAAGGCGTCTATAACACTTCCAAGCGGCCAACATCCATGAGCCACCCTGCCTTCTGCGCTTTTTGTGTTTGCCCCCAAACTTTCACTTTTTTATTGATAAACTTTGCGAGATCGATGGTTGATGAGGTAAGGTAAACATTTTTAATATCCCCTCCTGGACGCTCAAGATGAAATACGCCTTCTCCCTCAATACCGCCTTCTTTCATCAACCCATCTGCTAGGTCTTTATATGTCTTAAGGTCATCTGAACCGAATACCTTTCCCTTGGAGACAGATCCTGGTTTTGTACCCTCTCCACTTCCAAGACCTGGACCGTTTCCAGATTTTGCAAATATATATCCAGTGCCTACACCAAGCACGGCAACGACGAGGAGTAATATAAGTAATCGCGGTGAAAACATGGCAGTTTGCTGTTGCCCATTACCGAAATCGTGCATGAGAGAATCATTTTTCGGCTGGTCCATTGCATTTCTTAGTAAAGCATATTTGTGTGCTTTTGGCAACCCTACTGCTTCTCTGAAATGGAAAAGTATTTTTTGGTTGCGAAAGAAGATAATTTATGATATACAATAACATATATGCAACAAACGGTATTACAAGTCCCAGTAAGCAAGCAATTAAAAACCAATGCCGAAAAGGCAGCTTTGTCCCATGGATTTGCTTCATTGCAAGAAGCGGTTCGAATATTTCTCACCCGCTTAGCCGGAGGTTCCACACTGGTAACATTTGAAGAGGAAGAAACAATAGTACTATCTGAAAAAGCAAGCAAAAGATATGAAAAAATGGATAAAGAAATTGAATCTGGAAAAGTCAAGACTGAAGTTTTCCACGATGTCGACTCTATAATGGAATATCTAGACAAATGACTGTTGAGCTTCATCCAAGCTTTAAGAAAGCTTATAAGACCCGCATTGCTAGCAATCAAAAATTGGAGAAACAATTTAAAAATCGGTTAGAACTTTTTATCAAAACCCAGCAAATCCTCTCTTAAAAAACCACAAGCTTAAAGGCAGGAAACGTGAATATCGAGCGTTCTCTGTTACCGGTGATGTCAGAGTAATATACAAAATTCTTAATGAAAACACGATTATTCTCTACGATATCGGTACACATAATCAAGTCTATTGAATTGAACAAAAACCTGAATGACCTCTATGGTAGATTTACCACAATAACTGGCGAACTATAACTCCAGCACATTTCCTCCTCTTTCGCAACCCTAAAGAAAACATTGCACAAAACAAAAAAATGTCCTATAATACATTTAATGGCCAGAGAACGTGACATTAATTCATCATTCAAACCATTTAGTTTCGCTCTCCGAGAAATGAGGTTAGCAAAAAAAGTAACCCAACAAAGAGTTGCAGATGAATGCGGTATAAGCAAAGGTTATCTTTCACAAATGGAAACAGGAAAGACGCCAGCTAGACCATCACAACGGGTTATAGAATGTCTAGCAGAGAAGGTAGGCAGCGATCCGGTTGAGCTCAGAAAACTGAATGATCTGCAAGCGGGAAAATTGATAGATACGACTTCAGCATTAACTACAATCTATGACATAGGGACACGTCTCGACAGGATAGAAAGGAGACTGGAAGAAATTTATTCCTTATTACAAAAAATGGCCAAACCGAGTATCCCATCATTCCCTAGAAACGTCATCCGAGCAGATCAAATCTAATTACGACAACTGCCGAAGTTCTTCTTCAATAAACTTATCCAAATCTCCACCTAACACCGCATCAGTATTCCCCGTTTCATACTGTGTCCGCAAATCCTTCACCATGCGATATGGATGCAAGACGTATGACCGAATTTGGTTACCCCAACCGGGCGTTTTATAGCCACCTTTGAGGCGCATTTCTTCTTTTTTCCGCTCCTCTTCCTGCTTGGCCCATAAAAGAGCGCGAAGATGCTTCATCGCGTTCTCACGGTTCTGATTCTGGTAGCGCTCAGACTGAGCAGTTACTACAATCCCCGTCGGGGTATGCCGGAGCCTAACTGCTGTTGAGACTTTATTGACATTCTGTCCACCATGGCCTCCTGAACGAAATGCTTCAAATTCTATTTCATCTTCTTTTATCTGTACTTCGGCTTCGTGCTCGATTTGTGGCAATACTTCAACCATCGCAAATGAGGTCTGACGAAGCTTATCGGCGTTGAATGGCGACTGTCGCACAAGTCTATGCACCCCAGCTTCGTGTTTTAAGTGCCCATACGCGTATGCGCCATTGACAGAAATAGTAACGCTTTTCAAGCCTGCCTCTTCTCCTCGCGTCTCGTCAATTACTTCATATGACCAGCCTTTTCGCTCAAAAAACCTTGTATACATGCGAAGAAGCATCTCAGCCCAATCCATTGCCTCAATCCCTCCCTGCCCTGAATGAATCGCAACAATAGCACTTTCTTCATCATGTGGACCTGAAAAAAAGAGCAATAGCTCAAGCTTCTCAAGAAGCTGCGCCGCTTCTTTCTCCTCTCCCTCATCAATCCACATTTGCAGGAGGTCAAGTTCTTCTATTTCCTTCTGCAAGCCTGAAAGCGCTTTCATCTTTTTAGCTGCCGCTTCATGGTCATGCCAAAAATCAGACTTCATGCTTTCGGCCTCAAGGAGCCGAAGCTGTTTTCTTTTCTCATCAACTTGTATTTTTTCCAGCAATCTCTTTGCTCTATTTCGAATATCTTCCA
>CAZSQB010000016.1:0-17800 GCA_964608945.1 uncultured Gammaproteobacteria bacterium | reverse complement strand
ACATCGCCAATCCTACCATAATTTCTATATAGGTAATGCCTGCTTGTAGTTTTCTTTTCATTTATCTATTGCCTACCTGACTGATAAGGTTATATATAGGCGCAATAATTGCCAACATCATTCCCCCAATTAATACCCCGACGACGACAAGCATGACAGGCTCAAGAAGCGCTGTCAGTGTCTGCAGGGTTTTGGCGACCTGATATTCAAGAAATGCCGAAATATCTTCCATTGATTTTTCCAAAGACCCTGTTCTCTCACCGGCTTCGGTTATTTTTATCATAATACCTGGGATGACGCCCTTTCTATCCTTAAAAGCCTGAGAGAGCTTTCTTCCGGACGATACTACCTCAATACTATGATTGATCGCCTCTGAGACTTCCCGTTTCATGACAACGTCACGCGTCAAATCGAGTGCAATGGTAATGGGAATACCGGCATTAAGTAAAAGGTACAGGCTATGGCTTAACCTTGTCAAGTCTATTTGCTTGGCAAGGTCGGAAAGCAGTGGCAAAGAGAAAAACGCTTGTATAAAGGCTCTCCTGTTTCTTCGGTAGAGAAAAAGTATGGTAGTAATGATGAGCAAAAATCCACCAGCGACAAAAATAGTATACTGGAGCAAAAAATTGGAAACAAGAATGAGGATTACGGTTGGCAATGGAAGAACGACGTTCAGATGGGAAAATACAGAAGAAATTTTCGGCACGACGACAACAAGTATCATCAGCAACACACCAACGAACACAAACATAATAAAAATTGGATAAAAAAGCGCAGATTTTACTTTATCGGAAAATTCCATATCTTTTTTTATACTTACCTTTAGATCCTTCAATGTAACGTCAAGCGTCCCTGCCTCTTCGGAGGCTCGCACAATATTGACGGTTACCTTATCAAAGACGTCGGGAAATTTTGCAAAGCTCGTGTAGATTCTTTTTCCCTGCATGAGGTCTTCTCGCATGACTTGGAACAATTTTTTTTGGTTTCCTTTCGCATCTTCCAAAAGAGAATCAACCGTTTCAAGAATAGGAATCCCAGCAGACAGCATCGTCGCCAAATTGCTCACAAGCGCAAACTTGTCATTGCCCGAAAGTGTTATGTGCTCATTCATGATATGTCATATTTAATTGAGAGTTTCTACCTTTGTCACCCGAAGCACTTCTTCAAGCGTTGTTATTCCTTTGGCTACTTTGTCCAGCCCGTCATCAAGGATTGTCGTCATCCCCTCAGATATCGCCTGTCTCGCAATGACCTCAGAGTCTTCTTTGCGAGAAATGAGTTTTCTGATTTCATTACTCACTTGTAAGACCTCAAATGCTCCGATCCTTCCTTGAAATCCTGTCAGATGACACGCTTTACAGCCAACCCCTCTATAGATCGTTATGACTTGACCCGTGCCAAAATGCCTGCTTACCATTTCACCTGGCAAATTCTTTGCAACATTCTCACGAGCTATCTCAACCCCTTTCTTGCACACTTCGCAAATGCGACGCATGAGTCGCTGCGCGATAATCACTGTTACCGTGGATGCAACCAAAAATGGCTCAACGTCCATATCTATCAGGCGAGGAAGCGCTGTCGCCGCATCGTTGGTGTGCAGGGTCGACAATACTAAATGACCAGTCAGTGCCGCATTCACCGCAATACCCGCAGTTTCATTGTCACGTATTTCTCCGACAAATACAATATTCGGGTCCTGCCTGAGAATGGAACGAAGCCCATTTGCAAAGGTCAAATTGGTTTTTGTATTGGCCTGGATTTGATTAACGCCTTGTATACGGTACTCAACAGGATCCTCAATTGTCGTAATATTTTTCGAGCGGGTATTTAAAATTTTCAAAATAGCGTAAATCGACGTGGTTTTCCCAGACCCTGTCGGACCGGTCGAGAGTATCATGCCGTATGACTTACTGAATGCATCAGTAACTTTCTGTAAATCTTTTTCATTCATCCCAAGTTCCAAAAGCGAAAAAACGCGGAATTTTGAGGCAAGCAGACGAAGCACTACCTTTTCTCCATCAACGATCGGAATGATGGAAACACGAATATCTAAATCTTCTTCAGCGAGTTGGTGACGCATTTTTCCGTCCTGAGGACTGAGATGCTCATCCGTACGAAGCTTCGACAAGACCTTAATTCTCGTAATAATTTGGTCATGGATGCTTTTGGGCATCACAAGAACGTCGTGTAGAATGCCGTCGACGCGAAATCGAACGAGTGAATCTTTTTCTTCAGGTTCTATGTGTACATCTGAAGCTTTGTCTTGATAGGCATAGTTAATAATCAAGTCAACAATTTTCTCTGTCGGTGCATTCGCGCTGGTAAACGATATCCCCGCTTGTGTCGCGATGAGCGCATCAAATGACTTTTGTATATCCCGACGATACAGACCAAGCGCATTATGGATATCCCGCTCGGTCGCAAGGTGCGGGATGACCATCTGCCCGGTCTTTCGGAAAATCATCTCTATTATATCTGTTCGAGAGGGATCAGCCGTTGCAACGCGAATGGCCTTCTGGTCACGAGCAAAAGGGATGACTTTGTGTTTTCTCGCAAACCGCTCAGGAACAATAGTGAGAACGTTCTCGGGAATAGTGATTTTTGAAAGTGTAACAAATGGAACCTTGAAGAAATCCGCGGTGAGAATACCCAAATTCTCATCAGTTATTACCCCTTTTCCTAAAAGCACTTCTACTAAACCGGTCTTTGCGTTTTTTGCAGCTTCCGCAAGCTCTGCCATCCCTTTATCGTCAACTAGTTTTGACTGCAATAAAATCGTCTTTAACTGATCATCGGTGAGAACCATACAAAAAGGCTCTGCCAAAACGGGCAGCTACTACTATTTAACAGACTTATTTCCGTATTGTAAAGAGCCCGCAACAAAACCCTTGCTATTTTTGTCACGATTTTGCCATAATGGAAAACGTGGTGCATAAAACCGGTTTGATATTATGGTTTTCTGAAGTAGACAAGCATGATGTCGGAACAGTTGGCGGCAAAGGCGCAAACTTAGGAGAAATGACGCAGGCAGGATTCCCAGTCCCAAACGGTTTTGTTATCAACGCAAACGCTTACTTTCAATTTCTCAGAGAAAATAACCTCTCCACAAAAATAAAACACCTCATGGCAACGATCAACTACGATCGTCCGGAATCACTCTCTCAAGTATCCGGCCACATAAAAAAAGTCATCATGGATGGTGCCATGTCTGAAGAGCTAATTAAGGAAATCTTCAGATCGTACAAACGCCTAGGTGGCGTGCTGAGCGAAGCGCTTGTGGCGGTGCGCTCATCTGCGACTGCCGAAGATCTTCCCTCGGCTTCATTTGCTGGCCAACAAGAGACATTCCTCAATGTTAAAGGCGAAGCGAATCTTTTGTTAAAAATAAAAGCTGCCTGGGCGTCGCTATTTGAAGCGCGGGCGATGTTTTATCGACATGAAAAGCATTTCGACCACTTTAAAGTCGGCATTGCGATTGTGGTGCAAAAAATGATCGCCTCTGAACGATCAGGCGTCATGTTTACTCTGGATCCCGTAACCAACGATAAATCAATAGTCGTGATTGAGGCGATTTATGGGTTAGGCGAAATGATCGTACAGGGTCAAGTAACACCAGATCATTATGAAGTCAATAAATCAGACCTTTCCATTAGCAAGAAAATTATGGCCGAGCAGAAAGTCATGCTGCAAAAAGTTGGTACACAAAACAAGCAAGTCTCAGTTCCAAAATCTATAGCAAACAAGCAAAAAATTACTGACAAACAAATAAAAGAGCTGGCAATGCTTGGTAAAAAACTTGAGCGTCATTATTATTTTCCGCAGGATGTTGAATGGGCAATTGCGAAAAATACTGTATATATCGTACAGACCAGAGCGATTACTACCTCACACACGAAACAAGCTGACAAAAAAGCAGTTGATGACGTGAAGCTTCCGCTTCTTTTACAAGGCTCCCCCGCATCGCCTGGGATAGCATCAGGACCAGTAAAAATTATTCGCGCAACAATCGATATAAGACAAATCGTACAAGGAGAGATCATGGTTGCTCCGCAAACAAATCCTGATTACGTCCCTGCGATGAAAAAGGCGTCGGCTATTGTGACAGAAAGGGGTGGGAGAACATCGCACGCTGCAATTGTCTCACGAGAGCTTGGTATCCCAGCTGTGGTGGGAGCAGAGCACGCGACGAAAATCTTAAAAAACAACACTGTTGTTACGGTAAATGGGACAAAAGGCGAGGTATATAAAGGCGGAATGATAGTAACGCAAACGTCGTCAACAACAATTACTACCAATCGAATACATACAGCGACAAAAGTCTATGTCAACCTTGCAGAACCAGAGATTGCGAAACGAGTTGCCAAACAGCATGTAGACGGTGTTGGGCTTCTCCGCGCAGAGTTCATGATGGCGGCGATCGGAACGCACCCAAAAAGGCTGATTCGAGATGGCAAAAAACACGTCTTTATCGACAAGCTCGCAGGAGATCTTGAAAAATTCTGCAGAGCTTTTCACCCACGCCCGGTTGTGTATCGCACATCGGATTTTAAGACAAATGAGTATCGAGGTCTTATCGGTGGGAAAGAATTTGAACCGATTGAACCAAATCCCATGCTTGGGTACCGGGGAGCATTTCGTTATATGCATGACCCAGAAGTATTTGACCTTGAACTTGAAGCGATAAAGAAAGTACGAAATAAGCTTAACCTTAAGAATCTGTGGGTCATGTTGCCGTTTGTCCGTACGGTACAAGAGCTCCTGCATGTAAAGCGCATTATTTCAGACGCAGGACTTTATCGATCCGCGTCATTTCGCCTCTGGATGATGGTTGAGATTCCCTCAAATGTCATACTTCTTGATAAATTTATTACAGCCGGAATTGACGGTGTGTCCATAGGCTCAAATGACCTCACGATGCTCATGCTTGGCACAGACCGCGACAATTCTGAGGTAGCGCGTGGGTTTGACGAGCAAAATCCGGCTGTACTGTGGGCACTTGAGCATGTCATCAAAACCTGCCACAAATACAAAGTAACTTCCTCAATTTGTGGCCAGGCGCCGTCTCTCTACCCTTCCCTTCTTGAAAAACTTGTTGGATGGGGAATAACGAGTGTATCAATTGCTCCGGATGTGATAGAATCTGTTCGAAAAGATATTGCGCTCTATGAGCGAAAGTTGCTTAGGTAAGTCACCTAAGTAACCTAGGTCACCTAAGTAACCTATGAAAATACAACACCTTTCTGCTCGGGAAATTCTTGACTCCCGCGGTATGCCAACAGTCGAGGTCGAGCTTGTCATCGACACTGATCTCATTGTTAGTGCTTCATGCCCAAGTGGCAAATCGGTCGGCACGTACGAGGCAGTTGAGCTTCGCGATAACGACACCAACAGATTCAGGGGACAAGGCGTTAAGCACGTAATTGAGAATATCGATAAAATTATCGCCCCGAAACTCATTGGCATGGAGGTACAGTCCCAAGGTCAGATTGACAAAGCGATGATTGAGCTTGACGGTACAGCCAATAAAGGAAAGTTAGGAGCAAACGCGCTTCTTCCAGTCTCAATTGCCGTTGCAAGAGCAGCGGCTTTACAAAGTCGCGTTCCTCTCTATCAGTATTTACGCCAATTCGTTAAATTACAAGCTCCAATGAAAATCCCACTCCCCCTTTTCAACCTTATTAATGGCGGTCTGCACGCAGGTAAAAATCTTGATATGCAAGAATTTATTATTGTCCCTGCCAGCTTTAAATCGTATAGCGAGGGACTGCAGCTTGGATTTGTCATCTACCAAACCCTCCGCGCGCTCTTAAAGGAAAATAATTTAACGACGCTCGTTGGCGATGAGGGAGGATTCGCGCCATCTCTCGAAGCGAATGAAGAGGCACTCGAATTCTTGTCTGAGGCAATCGCAAAGACAAATGTGCGTTTAGGATATGACATCTTTCTTGGCATTGACGCTGCTGCAAGTAATTTTTATGATGGCAAAACGTATAGGCTAAAGGGGAGGAAAAACCTTTTGACGAATTCTGATCTCGTTTCTGAATACGCAACTCTCATCAAAAAATACCATATTCTCTACCTTGAAGATCCATTCGCAGAAGATGACTGGGATGGTTGGACTGCGCTAACAGCACAGGTTGAAGGCACAATTATCACAGGAGATGACCTCATTGCGACAAATCTTCTCAGGCTCGCAACCGCGATTGAGAAAAAAGCGATAAGCGGGATTATCATAAAACCTAATCAAATTGGCACAGTTATTGAATCGCTCGCGGTCGTTGAAGCAGCACGAGAGGCAGGGCTCAAAATCATTGTTTCTCACCGGTCTGGTGAAACAAATGACGATTTCGTGGCGGATCTTGCCGTTGCTGTTTCTGCAGATTATTGTAAGTTTGGCGCTCCTGTCCGCGGCGAGCGAGTCGCAAAGTACAACAGGCTGTTACAAATAGAGCAGGAAATAACGAAAAAGGACAACGGGTGAAGGGTTAGGAGGCCTGTATCGTGACCTGCCTGCCGGCAGGCAGGGGAGGTTAGGTTTCTTGTGTTTTACACCTTACCCCTAAACCATACTGGCTTCTTTACCAATTAACTCTAAACTAGTAACTATGTCAAAATTAATTCTAGTTCGGCACTGCATGTCTCTATATAACGCCAAAGGCCTGTGGACAGGTTGGGACGATCCGTCTCTCACAGAAGATGGACGACAACAGGCACGGCTGGCTGCAAAAGCACTAGAAAATGTTTCACTAGATCTTGCGTTTATTCCCCCTCAAAAAAGAAGCAAGGAAACCTTGCAGGAAATTTTGGCAACGCTTCAAAAAAACATCCCAATCACAGAAGACAGAGCAATCATGGAACGAAATTATGGCATTTACACTGCGAAAAACAAATGGGAAATTAAAAAAGAGATCGGCGATGAAGAGTTTCTGAAATTGCGACGCGGCTGGGATTACCCGATCCCAGATGGAGAAAGCCTCAAACAAGTCTATGGGCGTGCCGTTCCTTTTTATCAAAACCATATTCTCCCAGAACTGAAGATGGGAAAAAATGTCATTCTCGTCTCCTCGGGCAATGCGCTCCGTTCACTTGTAAAATATCTTGACAACATCCCGGACGATAAAATTTCTGGATTTGAAATAGCAGTGGGCGAAATCCTAGTATACGAAATAGATCAATCCGGCAGAGTTGTAAAAAGGGAACGCCGCAACGCCACCAACATAATTCCCTGATTTCCCTGATACTCTTCCCTCTTTACATCTTCCCAACCTTACTTATAAAATAAACCCATGAATAGTAACTCCTACGACTGGGACTCAAAAAAAGACACCCTCACCTGGTTCCCTGATAGCACCCTCAACTCAGCCTACAACGCTATCGATGTTCCCGTCCAGCAAGGTCTTGGAGACAAAACAGCCCTTATTTACGAATCGGACAAAGGTGATACACAGACTTTCACTTTTTCAGACCTCAGTAAAAAAAGCAACCAATTTGCAAATCTGCTCACCCATTATGTCGTTAACAAAGGCGATCGGGTTTTTCTCTTTCTTCCCCGCGTTCCCGAGCTATACTTTGGATTTTTAGGCATTCTCAAAACGGGCGCAGTTGCCGGAACCATGTTCTCTGCTTTTCAAGCTACAGCGCTTAAAGACAGATTAGAGAACTCAGGCGCGAAAGTTGTTGTTACCAATAAAGAACTGCTTCCGCGGATTGAGGAAGTAAAAAAAGATTTACCCAGTCTTGAGCATGTGTTGGTTGTTGATGATGAGGCGTTTCAAAAAGAACTGGCTGGGTACTCTGAGGAATACGCTGTAGCTCACACCAGACCGGAAGACTATGCATTCATGCTGTATACGTCCGGAACAACTGGCAAACCAAAAGGTATTGTCCATGCGCATTATGCGCTCATCCAACAAAAACAATCAGCTGAACTCTGTCTTGACCTAAAACCTGAAGACGTATATTGGTGTACAGCTGATCCTGGTTGGGTAACGGGAATTGTCTATAGCATCTTAAGCAACTGGTCGCTTGGCATCACAACAGTTGTTCACGGCGGTCGATTTGACCCTGATGTCTGGTATGGGATACTGCAAAAGCACAAAGTAACAGTCTGGTACTCGGCGCCAACAGCTATCCGTATGCTCATGGCCAAAGGCGACGATCTGGTAAAAAAATATGATCTTTCACATTTGCGCTACTTGGCCTCAGTTGGCGAACCGCTCAATCCTGAGGCAGTGCTGTGGAGCGAGAAAGTGTTTGGTAGACCTTTCCACGATACCTGGTGGCAAACAGAAACAGGCTCAATCATGATTGCGAATACGCCTGATCTAAAACTTAAACCCGGCTCTATGGGGAAACCTCTCCCCTGGCTTGAAGCTACAATCCTTGACGATGACGCTAATCCTGTCCCAGATGGCGAAGAAGGAAATCTCTGCTTTAAGCCCTACTGGCCATCAATTATGCGGACAGTCTGGCAGAACCAGGAAAAATACGATAGTTATTTTAAGAACGGCTGGTATATTTCAGGTGACCGCGCGAAAAAAGATACTGAGGGATATTTCTGGTTCATAGGACGGGCAGATGATGTGATAAAGACCGCAGGCGAACGCGTTGGGCCATTTGAGGTTGAAAGCTCACTCGTTGAGCACGGGTCAGTTGTCGAAGCAGGTGTTATCGGTAAACCGGATCCGGAGCGAGGCGAAATCATCAAAGCGTTTGTTGTACTCAAACCCGGCGTTGAGGGAACCGACGCTTTGAAAGAAGAACTCGCACAGCATGTGAAGAAACACCTGGCAGGTCATGCTTATCCTCGGGAAATAGAATTTATTGATAAATTGCCAAAGACGCGGAGTGGAAAAATTATGCGGCGGATCTTAAAAGCCAAAGAGCTTGGCCAGCCAATCGGCGATACGTCAACGCTTGAAGAATATTAGACCGGCCGCACAGCATGAAATTTTGGGGACATACTCTTGTTTTTAGCCTTCTCTTCTACTTTCTGATTCTGTTCTATCTTTTTGCAAGCGAAGGATATATAGACAGGACAATACTCAACCGCGCACATGCTGATACGGCAGTTTTCCTTATCGGTCTTTCGTTTGCTTTCAGCGGGATCTGCTATTTTTGGAACTTTGCAGATAAATACTTCATTTACAGAAAGTATCTTGGCCTTTCAGGTTTTGCTTTTGCCCTTTCCCACGTTGCGATAACAATTCTTCTACTCAACGACGTATTTCCTTTTCCCTCCTATTACCAAATCCATGAAAATGTTCCTGCATTTATTTTGGGAGTTTATGCGATCCTGATATATGCGTTCATGGCAGCCATTTCAAATAAATTTGCATCACATCTTTTCGGCGGCCCACTTTGGCGCTCATTTCTACGCTTGGGATACATTGCCTACGTCTTCACTATCCTCCATTTTGCCCTCAAATCATATCCATCCTGGCTAACTTGGATTAGCAAAGGCAGTTTTTCGCTTCCCCCAATAACTTTACCTTTAACTATCTTCGGAGCAGGTGTCATTCTCCTGCGCATTGCCGTGTGGATATCTCAGAAGCGGAAAAAACAATCAGTATAAACGCAACGATGAAGAGTACTAGTGCACCCCTGGGGTGAAACAGTAGCTACACCTGCGGAAATTAAGGCAGTTTCAGTGTTAAAAGAATAACAAACTCTCCTCTTGGTTCTTTTTCTTGATAGTGCGCAATTGTTTTTGAAAACTTTCCTCTTCTTACTTCTTCATATACCTTTGTCAGTTCCCGGGCGATGACTATTTCGCTATCGCCAAAAACAGATTGCATTTCTTCAAGCGTTTTTAATAGTTTGTGTGGCGCTTCAAAGAAAATGACAGTTGACTTGAGGTCTTCCTGGGATTTTTTGATATGCTCAAAAAACTTCATCCTATGTCCTGGTTTCCTAGGCGGATATCCGACAAAGAGGAATTTGTCTGTTGGCAAGCCTGATGTGATAAGCGCTGAGATAACAGATGATGGTCCGGGAATTGACTCGACTCTTATCCCCTCTCTGATGCATTCACGGATAAGTTTGAAGCCAGGATCAGAAATAGCAGGCGTACCTGCATCAGACACCAAGGCGATGTTTACTCCATTTTTTAGCGCGGTGATAATCTCCGGAATTCTCCGTAGCTCATTCTGCTCATAGTAAGAGATAAGCTCAGCTCTTCTCCTTTCCTCCCGGGAACTGTTTTCCCTTGATGTATAATATACTAACTTACTATACATTGGCTGTAACTGCCGAAGTAATTGCCCTGTCCTCCGTGTGTCCTCGCATGCAATCCCATCAACGGTGAAGAGTGTTTTTACTGCACGAACAGTAATATCGTCTAGGTTACCAATTGGTGTTGCAACAACGTACAGTGTTCCGGAATTATTCATGGATGGATTATAGCAAAAAAGAGAGGTTTACTAAAAAGACTAAGCAAAAAATCTTTTTTGAAGAAGTGCGGCTACTCCGCCTGGAATAAGCGCCAGGAAAGAAAGTGCGCCCGCGCCAGTATCAGGAGTATAAGTAACAGACGCCGGAGCCATGTAGACTGGATAGCCAGTTCTTGTTTCGTATACCACTTCTCGTACCGGCGCCGTATACCCAGTATTTACTTCTACGATATTTTCATTGATGTTTTCGTTATTGTTATTGTTGTTATTGTTGTTTTCAATAATGTTCTCCGTAACATTTTCGGTGACGTGTTCGACTGTCCGATCGACAACCCTCTCTCCTCTATTTATGACAATTGGTCTACTTATCACTTTCCTCTCTACATCTACAATTTTTTTCTCCACAACTTTCTTTTCTGGCTTATTTCTTCTGTCGCGTCTATCACGTCTCTCACGATCATTTCTCTCGCGGTCATTTCTATCACGATCATTCCTGTCACGGTTATTATTATCTCTTCTGTCATTGTTGCGGTTGTTTCTTCGGTTGTCATTGTCTCTGCCGCGGTTAATACTAATGCCGCCTCCTTGGTTTTGGCGTACATTCACATGAATTGGATTATTTGCGATGGCTGTGCTTGCACTTGCCAAAAGTGGCGCTCCGAAGATAGAGCCAATAAGAAAAGCGGTAGCTGTAGTTAAGACTATAAGTTTGCGCGGCTTAAATCGACTTACTGTCATAGTAGTGATTACAACTATCGCTATTTAACTATAAGTTTTCATTTTTGTCAATATAGTATTCTGGGGCTATTGAAATTTTCTGACCAAGCCGACTACTCGACCTTGGATGCGGAGGGAGTTGGGGTAAATAGGATCCATCTTTGCATTGGCGGGTTTTAGTACTATTCTCCCTTCTTCGCGGTAAAAGCGTTTGAGAGTAGCGAGGTTGTCATCAACCAATGCAACAACGATCTCACCATTAGCTGCATCCTGTACTCTTTCGACGACGACAAAGTCGCCGTCAAGAATACCATCTTCAATCATAGAATCTCCCTTCACCTGCAAAACATACGCAGTTTTGGTTCCTGAAATCATGGATGCAGATAATTGAAATGTCGCATTCGGGTCAGTATGTGGTTCAAGCGGCTTTCCCGCGGCAATAAATCCCATCAAAGGCAACTCAATTGAGCGGGCCGTGCCAAGTAATGTATCAGCAATCTCCTGATCTATAATTTTCAGAACGCGCGAATTACCATCCACCTTCTGAACATACCCTTTATCAACGAGGCTTCTGATGATTGCATGAATTGTCGAGACACTCCGATGCCCCGTAGCTCTCGCCATCTCAACGAGTGTTGGCGAATAGCCGTATTGTTTTTGGAATTGTGCGAGGAATTCCAGTAATTCTCTTTCTTTTCTGTAAAGTACACCAGCCATAATAGTTTATTTATACTGAGCGAAGCCCCGTCCCGTCTGGTACAGGGCGAAGTCGAAGTGCAGAAAAAATATACGACTTTTCGTGTATTTTTGTCAATAAGACATTCTGGTACAAACACTATCAATGTTTACTTCAAAAGAGCTTAGACCACATGCTGAGGCTGAAACTATGGTAAAATACTCACATGAAATTCAAGCTCGAATCGACATTCAAGCCTACAGGCGATCAACCCCAAGCAATAGAGCAACTTACGAAAAATCTTGAAAAGAATATTCGTAACTCTGTTTTACTTGGGGTGACAGGTAGTGGAAAAACATTCACCATGGCCAATGTCATTAAGAATGTTCAAAGACCTACCCTTGTTATCTCTCACAACAAAACACTCGCAGCCCAGCTTTACCAAGAATTCCGCGACTTCTTCCCACAAAATGCTGTCAGCTACTTTGTTTCTTACTATGATTACTATCAACCAGAAGCCTACGTTCCACAAACAGACACGTACATCGAAAAAGAAGCAGAAATCAACGAGGAGATCGACAAGCTGCGCCTTTCTGCTACAACCAACCTCCTGACCCGAAATGACGTCATCGTTGTTGCGTCAGTATCTAGCATCTACAACATCGGCTCTCCAGTAGAATACGGCAAATTCATCCTCGAGCTTTCCCTTGAACAAAAAATTGATCAGAAAGATATTTTAGTAAGACTTTCAGATCTGCAGTATGAACGCAATGACTATGAGTTCCGCCGAAGCACCTACAGAGTCCGCGGAAATGCGATAGACATCATACCAGCCTACACCGACACTGCAATACGAGTTGAAATTAACAACGATAAAATCACATTACTTTACGAATTCAATGCCCTGACAGGCGACATCCTACAACACATTAAAAAAACAGTTATCTATCCGGCCAAGCATTACATGACAGACCCGTCCTCATACGACGATGCGTTTGCCAAAATCAGAAAAGACCTAGAAGTACGCACAGAGCAACTCAAAAAAGACGGCAAGCTCCTTGAAGCACAGCGCCTGACCCAAAGAACCACTTTTGACCTTGAGATGATACGAGAAGTAGGCTATGTCAATGGTATTGAAAACTACTCGATCTATTTTGATGGACGGCAACCAGGTGACCCACCATATTCACTCATCGACTACTTCAATCACATGAGTAAAGGTTGGTTACTCGTCATAGACGAGTCACACATCACAATTCCACAAATCCGCGGCATGTATCGTGGCGATCGTTCGCGCAAAGAGACTCTGATCGATTATGGCTTTAGACTTCCGTCAGCGCTCGACAACAGACCGCTTCGCTTCGAAGAATTCATGCGAAAAATCAACCAGACTGTCTACGTCTCAGCAACACCAGACGAATACGAAGTCTCACTCGCCAAAACAGAGTCAGACACTGGTATCGCAGAGCAGCTTATTCGACCAACAGGCCTGGTCGACCCCAAAATCACAATCAAACCAACCAAAGGCCAAATAGAAAACCTGATTGTTGAAATACAAAAAAGAGTTGAAAAAAAGGAACGCGTCCTTGTGACAACGCTCACCAAGAGAATGGCTGAAGAGCTATCACAGTATCTTCAAGAACGACAAATGAAAGTCTCCTACCTTCACTCAGACATCGTAACACTCGATAGACAAGACGTATTGGATAAGCTCCGACTCGGCGAATATGACGTCATCGTTGGCATCAATCTCCTCAGAGAGGGCCTAGACCTGCCAGAAGTATCACTTGTCGTCATTCTTGACGCAGACAAAGAGGGATTTTTGCGAAGTAAAACGTCACTCATCCAAACCATGGGGCGTGCAGCCCGCCACGTAGACTCAGAAGTTATCATGTACGCAGATACAGTCACCAAGTCCATGCAAGGAGCAATAAATGAGGTAGAACGTCGTCGAAAAATCCAGACTGACTACAACAAATCTCACAACATTACGCCAACAAGCATTGAGAAAGCAGTCCGAGCCAAACTTATCGAGCAAGCAGAAAAAGAAAATGAGCAGGAACAAATGGACTTACTCGCCTATCTGAATACAAAAGATATTCTCCTCCCTGATGAAAAAGAAAACCTCATAAAAAGATTGCGCAAAGAAATGAAATCCGCAGCAGAACGCCTCGACTTTGAGTCAGCAGTCCGCTTCCGCGATCAAATCAAATTATTAAAATAGATCAGCCGCTGATATTCTTCACGTGCTCAATAGTAGGATCGCTCGTACCGCTTAGCTGCACTGATACTGCATCGATTCGCATCTGATCAGGCAAACCTCTATGGGAAATTTTGTAAAACTGCGCTGCACGGGTAAGCGCTTTTAATTTCCACCAAGTTATTGCCTCCAGTGGAGAGCCAAACTCATCCGAACTTCTTGTTTTGACTTCAACAAAAACGAGGGTTCTTCTTTCTTTATCCAAACAAACAATATCAATTTCTCCGTTTCGCAATCTGAAATTTCTATCAAGAATGAGGTAACCGAGTGTTTTGAGGAAAGTAACAGCGAGTTCTTCTCCTCTTTTGCCTTCTTGGAGTTTAGACAGATTCATGAATGTGGCTCTTATTTTTTAGGAACGCGAAGATTATAAAGCTTGGATCGACGAACCTTTCTTTTTGGTTTTTCCTTTATTTCAACTTTTTCAATATTCGGAGAATAGATTGGCCATATTTTTTCAACGCCGATTTCACCCACCATCTTCTGAACGGTAAATATTTTATCATTTCCGCGGCCTTTTACAGCGAGCACAGTCCCTTCAAAAACCTGAATCCTCATTTTGTCGCCTTCTTTGATTTTTTGGTGTACCCTGACAATATCACCTGGGGTAAATATAATATCTGAAATCATGTCTTAAATTATACTGTAAAAACAGGCGTTATACAAGCTGCTTACACGCTTCTAAGAATGCGAGGAAAATTGGGTGAGGTTTTAGCGGGCGGCTCTTATACTCCGGATGCCCTTGAGTGCCAAGGTAAAATGGATGTTTATCCTGAGGCAACTCAATAATCTCAGCCAGATTCTCTGCAACAGACCGAGCGCTAATAACTAAACTATGCTTTTCCAAATCCTTTGTATATTTGTCATTAAATTCATATCTGTGCCGATGTCGCTCGCTTGTCAACCCTTTTGCTTTATCTATAAATCCATTGTATTTGTCATAAATGCTGTACGCGAGGGTTCCTTTCTTCACTATCGCTTCCCAACCGCCCAGCCGCATGGTGCCACCATAGGCTCTCTTTTTCATGAACTCCTCTTGCTTTGGCATAAGGCTTATAACTGGATTTTTTGTTTTTGGATTTACCTCAGTCGTATTCGCATCTTTTAAGCCAAGTATGTCACGTGCAAATGCGACAACAGCAATCTGCATACCATAACAAAGCCCAAGATAAGGAATTTTTCTCTCACGTGCGTATGCTGCTGCCTCCACTTTCCCCTCAAAACCTCGCTCTCCCCAGCCAATTGGCACGATAATACCATCTGGCTTTCCGATAACGCTCTCTATTCCTTTTTTCTCAACCTCCTCAGCGGTGATCCAGCGTGTCTTCACTGTTACGCCAACTTGCCAGCTTGCATGGTCGATCGCATCAAATAATGCAGCGTATGAGTCACGAAGCTGATAATCGCCTGTGCCAAAATATTTTCCAACAATTGCAATCTCAATCGTTTTTTGTTTTTTTGCTTTCACCTTCTCAACCAGCTTTTCCCAAGCATCAAGCTTCGCATCCTTCGCTGGTAACCCTAACTTTTTCAGTATTTTCTTTTCCAACTGCTGTTCGTGAAGAACCCTTGGTATCTCATACACTGTCTCAAGATCAGGGTTTGAGATAATATCCGAAGGCAGCATATTGCAAAAAAGAGCAAACCGATCGCGTCGCCTTTGATCAAGATACTTTTCAGACCGAGCAATAATAAAATCAGGCTGGATTCCAAGTGAATTAAGCGTTCGCACAGACATCTGAGCTGGTTTGGTTTTTGGCTCGCCAAGATGAGTTGGTGTAGGCACATAGGTCACGTGGACATGCACGACGTCTCCTGGATACTTCAACGTCATGATACGTGATGCTTCATAATAGAATATATTCTGGTATTCACCAGCCGTACCTCCAAGCTCGATAATGATAATATCAGCATTCCGCTTTTTTGCGGCGTGCTTGATCCGAGCTATAATTTCATCAGTGATGTGGGGTATAGCTTCGACATCTTCTCCGTTGTACTCAAATCTGCGCTCGCGGTCAATAACTGCCTTGTAGATTTGTCCCATGGTGACAAAGTTATCTTTCCCCATGTCTTCGCTTAAGAATTTCTCGTAGCTTCCGATATCCATGTCAGCCTCAGTCCCATCCTCGCACAAAAAAGGATCACCGTGTTCTATTGGATTAATAGTTCCTGCGTCAATATTTAGGTAGTTTTCGAATTTTATTGAGGCGACGGTGTATCCTGCAGATTTTAGAAGAGCTCCTATTGAAGCGGCGACATTTCCCTTCCCGATTCCCGAGATTACTCCACCTGAAACGAAAATATATTTTGTTCTTGTATTCTTACTAACGGGCACGATTAATAATATCAAATAATACCAAATAAGTCAACACAAAACGCAAAAAAAACACATTGTAAAGATTTATGGTAAAATGACTATACCGAATGATCCCGGCGCCTATCCGCCTCTTGCGGAGTGAAAGTATCCTTCGACAAGTTCAGGACTGTAGCTTTACTGTTGGGGAACTGATGGCACAATACTAGTTTGTGATCCATCTTAGCCACAGAGATCGCCCTTTTTCTAAGATTTTTTTAATTTAAGCCTTCTAGATCAACTTTCTTTTGGGGCAAACTTTTTTCGGAATCTTCGGATTCGTAGAGATTGATTACTAAAAAGTATATTCTAGAATTATTTTTTGTTTTATAAAAACAAATATCGACATTTCCGTCAGATCCGTTAACCACAATGTCTGCTCGTTCTCTATTAAAGATAATGCAAAACGCTTCAGGTAAATTCAAGTCCTGTGTTCTTTTGTAAGCCTGATTAAAAACCTTTTCAAATGTAGTTTGTGGATTGCCATTGCGATGAATTTTAGCCTCTACTATGACCGAATATTTATCACCGACTAAGTTATCAATCCTGCCGGATGGTACTACCACTTCAACTAAAGGGTAAGTATAACCTGAATCAAATAAAAATCTAGCCAAATGTTTTTTAGTTATGTCAGGTTCGTCCTTTTTGACAAGAAGCAAGTCTTTCCTTCCATACCATTCACAATAAACCTTGTATCTTTTCAAAATGTTAATAGCATGCAAAGCAGATTTTATTTGTAACTCTATATAGATCTGAATAGGCTTGATGCATTCATCTATAAATCTTTGTTGTCGAAGTTCGTCAGCGTTAGTAGGACTTATGAAATCATTTATAGCCAAATGGATATTTGAGAAATAAATATTAACTATACTTTTTAAATAAGAAAAAGAAAAAGCAACGTTTTCATCAAAAGAAGTTATCTCGCTACGCATTTTGTTTAGTTCAGATTGGTCAGGGCGGTTTGATTGTTTAAATCTGTCATCATATTTTTGGTATCGAGATAGTAAATTATTAAGAACGATAGATATATCTGGATCTTCTTGAAGAAATTGCACAAAGAGCTTCAGATTATAATTTTGAAAAAGAAATCTGCCACTTGATTCTAAAAAATTCATAATTGACTGGAGCTTTCTTAAAGACTGGTTTTCAGATTGCATAAACTCGTTGTTCTTGTAATTCCCTGTACATTTCTGTAGACAAATGTTGATTGGAGCGGGAGACGGGATTCGCACCCGCGACCTCTTCCTTGGGAAGGAAGCATTCTGCTGCTGAACTACTCCCGCACGCGATGTAATGATAGCAAAGAGTGAATGAATAGTGAAGTCTTATTTACCGAGGTAGTGAAAGCTTGTTGCCTGAGAAGATAAGGTCTGGATTTGCGAGCTTGTTTGCTCTGGCGATTT
>CAZSQB010000015.1:0-18062 GCA_964608945.1 uncultured Gammaproteobacteria bacterium | reverse complement strand
CCAGAAGAAAAGTAAAGAGGCCGAAAAAAACAACATTAAATCCTAATTAAGCCCTTTTTATTGTGAATTAAAAGGAGCTTCTGCATCTTGCTTCCGAACTTCCTGGTTATCTTGCTCAAAGGAATAAACCCCATAGCTCTGTATTGCTTTTCTGTGGAATAAATTCATATAGGTTTTAAGTTTGAAAATATTCGTAGGGAAGTCACTCGGATTCTTTGTTAACAAAAGTAAATTATTTTTATGGTAATACATTAATGTTGCTCCTAAAATAAAATCCGTCATTGAGACACTCTTACCTTCTTCTTTATACATCTCGACAAGCTTAAAGGCATACGAGAAAATCTTTCTGTCCTCATGTAAATATGATTCGATAATTTGTTCAACAAATTTCTTCTTTTCTTTTAATTTTTCGTTACTTTGTGCACCTTTTATGAATTCTAATATTACAGCATCTATAGTGGCTAGCAATGTTTCATTATATTTTAGTCGCTTAAAAAGTTTATCAAATTCCGGAAAGTTGAGCGTCAATAAAAACACTAGTATCTAAAAGAAGAATTTTATTATTAAGAATCGATAAGAAACCCTGAGGAGTTACTATTCTCATTTGTTTTTTGTCTTCTTAAATACTCCTCTTCTTCTTCAAAGTATTTTCTTACTCTTTTTGCCAATGCAACAAATTCTTTCAAGTTCATTTTTTTCTTTTTTACCTTAACTAGTGGCAATTTATTTTCTTCAGTCATAACAAAACCTCCACTTGCAGCTTAGCACAATTCTGAGATTTGTCAAAACCTATAAATGTTTTGTTGAAGTTTACCAGCGGAAGTGGGAGTCCTTCGACAGGCTCAGATTGATTACCAACGAAAATGACTAAACGCCTTATTTGCCTCTGCCTGGCGGTGCATGGTTTCTTTTTTCTTGGCTGCCTCTCCCTCATTATTTGCAGCTGCGAGAAGCTCTGCTGCGAGCTTTTCTGCGAAGGTTCGAAATTCTTTATTTGATCTCTTGTTCGCCGCTTCAATAACCCATTTGATGGCCAAGGCGTTTTTCCGCTCGTGGCGTACCTCTTGCGGAACTTGATAGTTAGCACCTCCTATGCGTCGTGCTTTTACCTCTACTTTTGGCGCAACATTTGCAATTGCTTTTTCAAAGGTCTCAAGCGGCTCACTCCCTTTTTCCTTCAAAATTGCAAATGCGCCATAGACATTGTTTTGCGCAACAGTTTTTTTGCCATCTCGCATCACGCGATTGATGAACTTACCAACCAATTGGCTATTATGAATCAAATCTGTTGTTGCTTTTCGCTTTGGTGCTTTCTTATGACGCATTTTTAGACTGCTGGTGCGGCTGGAGCCGGTGCTGCTACCGGTTTAGGCCCGCCACCGCTGCCTCCTTTCTTGGTGCCGTATTTACTTCGCGAAGTTTTTCTTCCTTCAACGCCTTGCAAATCAAATTTTCCGCGGACAATATGATATTTTACCCCTGGCAAATCTTTTACCCTACCGCCGCGAACAAGCACGATGCCGTGTTCTGAGAGAACGTGCCCAACACCCTGAATATATGCGGTAACCTCAACTTTATTGGAGAGCTTCACGCGGGCAACCTTTCGCAGCGCAGAGTTTGGTTTCCTCGGAGTCATGGTCTTAACAAGTGTAACTACACCTCTTTTTTGCGGTGCAGGAACCTCACTGTACTCCCTGTCTTTAGCATTAAATAAACGTCGTAAACCAGTTACTTTAACTTTTCTCTCCTTTTTCTTCCGCCCATGTTTTGCTAATTGTGAAAGAGTAGGCATAGTTTCGGAATTATATCATAAAAGTCACCTATGTTACCTAAGTAACTTAGGTTACTTTATGCAGCAAGCTCCGTGGACTGCGCCTCCTTTACTACAGGGTCTGGTGCGGCAGCTGTAACTACTGGCGGTGCCTCTTCGGTTTTTCCATCAACCGGGATCAATCGACCAATAATGACATTTTCCTTAAGACCAATGAGCTTGTCTTCTCTTCCCTCAAGCGCAGCCTCGGTGAGAACTTTTGTTGTTTCCTGAAATGATGCAGCTGACAACCATGAATCTGAAAAGAGCGCTGCTTTTGTAATACCCAATATCACTTGTCGACCAGTTGCAGGTTCTCCGCCTTCAGACAGAACCTCAGCGTTGATCTCTTCAAATCTCGCGCGGGTTATGAAGTCACCCGGAATAAGCGATGTGTCGCCGACTGTCTCGACAATAATTTTGTCTGACATCTTCCGCAAGATGACTTCAAAATGCTTATCATTGATGGCGATACCTTGCGCCTCGTATACTTTCTGCGTTTCTATGATGATGTAGCGCTGTGCGACAAGCAACCCACCGATCTTTAGGACTTCTTTTGGGTCAAGATAGCCTTCTGCAAATGGCGTTCCGGCAATAATATCTTCATTGTCTTTGACGGTTACGGTCGCAGCGAGCGGAACAAAGTACTCCTGAGCTTCAATAGGCTTGATGCGCGTGTTTTTTACCTGGATTCTATATCCATCATCTGTTGTTTCGACTTTGACCTTACCGGTTATTTCTGATAAAGGAGAGAGATTCTTCGGGGTTCTCATCTCAAACAACTCCTCAATTCTTGGTAATCCCTGCGTCACATCAGACATGACAACGCCTCCGAAATGCCTGACCCGCATCGTCAGCTGTGTACCAGGCTCTCCAATACTTTGGGCTGCAATAACGCCAACTGGTACACCATAATTAACTTTTTTCTTTGTTGAGAAGTCCCAGCCGTAGCAGTTAATACACAACCCATATGGTAGTTTGCATGTCATCGGAGATCTGACGACTACCTCCTCGACCTCATTGTCAATAAGCTTCTTTACATTTTCCTCTGTTAATTCTGTACTCTGCTTCAATACTACTTTTTTCGTCTTTTTCGAAACAGCATTTGCTGCCAAAACACGCCCCATAATGCGATCAGCAAACGCAGTTGTCCGCTCAGGCTCATTCACTGCAATCGTAATGCCTTCAGTCACGCCACAATCATCAGACATGATAATAACGTCGTGAGATACATCTACCAAGCGTCGTGTTAGGTATCCTGCGTTTGCTGTCTTAAGCGCTGAGTCAGTCAATCCTTTTCTCGATCCTCGAGCGGAAGCAACGTATTCAAAGATTGACAATCCTTCGCGGAAATTCGATTTGATAGGAAGCTCAACGATCTTACCAAGCGGATCAACGATAAGCCCTCGCATTGCTGAAAGCTGCTTGAGCTGCTCGATTCCTGCACGAGATCCGCCTGAGTCAATTGATATTTTAATCGGATTTGTCGGCTGGAGATTTTTCCAGGTAAGAACTGCAACTGCATCAGTTGTCTTAAGCCACACTTCATTTGAAAGGCGCTTTTTCTCCTCAAGCGTAATTAAGCCCCGTTGATACTCAGCGTCAATAACAGCGATTTTTTCTTCCGCCTCATCTATCATCTTGTGCTTCTCAGGCACAATTTTATTGTCGAAAACAGAGACACTTATGCCTGAAATAGTAGCTCCAAAAAAACCAAGGTTTTTAATTCTATCAATGAGTTCAGCAACCATTTCATCAGATGCAGCATCCTGCATTGTCGTTGTAATAAGCTTTTTAATGCCAGATGCTGTCACTGCTTTATTGATAAATGGAGTGCCTGACGGTAGCACTTCATTAAACATCAGTCTTCCAACTGTTGACTCAACCAACCCTCCCTCATTGGCGGCAATACGAACCATGATCGGCTCTCGAAGCCGTGTCTTATCAAGATCATACGCCAAAAGCGCGCTTTGTACTACCTCGAAATGCTGCAATTCTTCACGTCGCAAACTTTCATCAAGGGAAGTAAGGTAGAAAATACCAAGTGCCATTTCTTTATTCGGGAGCGTAATCGGGCTTCCATCTGCCGGTTTTAATAGATTATGCATCGGCATCATAAGCTTTATTGCCTCAGCTTGCGCTTTCTCAGACAGTGGGATATGGACAGCCATTTGATCTCCGTCAAAGTCGGCATTGTACCCAGTGCAAACGCACGGATGAAGCTGAATTGCTGCTCCTTCAATAAGGACTGGATAAAAAGCCTGGATACCAAGCTTATGGAGCGTTGGCGCACGGTTAAGGAGCACCGGATGGTTCTTGGTAATTTCCTCAAGGATGTCAAACACTTCTGGTGGGCGCTTTTCAATATAGCGTTTTGCTGATTTGATATTGGTTGCGAGGCCTCGAACAATGACCTCACGAAGGACAAATGGCTTAAACATCTCAAGCGCCATTTCTTTTGGCAAGCCACACTGGGAAAGTTTGAGCTCAGGCCCGACAACAATGACTGATCGACCTGAGTAATCAACACGCTTACCCAAAAGATTCTGCCTGAAACGCCCCTGCTTACCTCGAAGCATATCTGATAAGGATCGAAGCGGGGAAGAAACAACCTGACTTCCCCTCTGTGTTGCGTCGATAAGTGAATCAACAGATTCCTGAAGCATTCTTTTCTCATTACGAAGGATGATCTCAGGTGCGCCCAAAGACATCAGATGCTTAAGGCGATTATTTCTATTTATAACGCGTCGGTATAAATCATTTAAATCAGAGGTGGCAAACCTACCCCCTGCAAGCTGCACCATTGGTCGAAGGTCAGGCGGAATAACCGGCAAGACGGTAAAAATCATAGATGCAGGCTTGACATTTGCCTTTCGCATCGATTCAATCAAGCGCAAGCGTTTGACGAGCCTCAGATATTTTTGTCCTGACGTTTTTTCCCCTTCTTTGCGAAGCTGGGCAATGAGCGCTGATAAATCAAGCATATTAACCAACTCTAAAAGCGCTTCTGAGCCTGTCTTTATGGTGAAGAAAACTGGGATTTCGTATTCAAGAATCTTGAAATACTCATCCTCAGAAAGAACGCTTGAAACCTTCAGGCTTTTGAGGAGCTTCATTAATGTATCTGCAATTTCACCGATTTTCTTTGCTTCTGATTCAAATGACTCATTTAAGCGCATGACGCGTTGTCTTTTTTGCAGCTCAAACTCCTCACTAATCAGTTGTTTTTGTTCTCCTTTGACATTTGCTCGAGCTTCCTCTTTTTTCTCCTTCATCTCATTCTGAATACCCTTTTCATCTTCTTTCATTTTTTCCTTGAGTGCATCTTTGCGGTTTTGACTATTTTTCGTCAACACATCAATTGCTTCTTTTTTCTTTTCTTCATCGACTGCAGTAACGAGGAACGACGCGTAATAAATAACGGATTCAAGGCTTTTTTGCGGGATATCCAAAAGAAGGGATAGCGCAGATGAAGATCCTTTAAAAAACCACACGTGGGCAATAGGGGACGCAAGGGAAATATGACCGAGCCGCTCTCGTCTCACGCGGGAAAGAGTTACCTCAACACCGCACTTGTCGCAGACAATGCCGCGGTAGCGTATTCTCTTATACTTTCCACAGTAACATTCCCAATCTTTCGTCGGGCCAAAAATTCGCTCATCGAATAATCCGTCTTTTTCTGGCCGAAGCGTTCGGTAGTTAATGGTCTCAGGTTTTGTTACTTCACCATACGACCACGTCAAAATATCATCCTTGTTGGCAAGGAGAATCCTAAGTGACTTAAAGTCAAGAATTGTTGGGTCTTTTACCATTTTTTTATTCATATTTTGTATCATACTCCGCTTGTTCCTCCTTTGGGTTGCTCAACGACGCCTGTTGCCTCAAATGTTTCCTGAAGCTCTTTTACTTCCTCAGTCTCCTTGTATACCGTAGCACCAACTGGAACGACATTAAGACCTAAGGATTGCAATTCTTTAATCAAGACTTTGAATGATTCAGGTACTTTTGGCGTTGGGATGTCTGTTCCTTTAACAATTGCCTCGAATGCCTTTGCACGTCCCACGACGTCATCTGCCTTAATCGTCAACATTTCCTGTAAGATGTGTCGCGCACGATGCGCTTCAAGTGCCCAGACCTCCATTTCTCCCAAGCGCTGGCCTCCCATCTGCGCTTTTCCACCGAGTGGCTGCTGGGTAACAAGAGAGTATGGACCCGTTGATCGAGCATGCGTCTTATCCTCAACCATATGGATAAGCTTCATGATGTACTCAATACCAACGACTACTGGATTTTCGTATGCCTTCCCTGTCCTACCATCATACACTTTCACTTTTCCGTCGACAGGAAGCCCAGCTTGCTTGAGAAGTTCAACAATTCGCTCCTCTGAAATATTCTCAAAGACTGGTGCTGCTATTTTCATTCCCAACTTCTTTCCGGCAAGTCCAAGATGCGCTTCAAGAAGCTGCCCAAGATTCATACGTGCCAAAACTGAGATAGGAGAAATGATAATATCAACAGGTGTTCCGTCGGCAAGGTAGGGCATGTCGGCAACAGGCAAGATCTTTGAGATGATACCCTTATTTCCGTGTCGACCGGCGAGTTTGTCACCGACAACGACATGACGAAACTGCGCAACTTCAACGATGATCTTTCTGAGCGTTCCTGGCTCAAGCTCATCGCCTTTTTTCCGATCAAGAATCTGGACAGAAATGACTGTCCCTCGCTCACCGTGGGGCATGCGAAGTGATGTGTCGCGGACTTCTCGTGCTTGCTCCCCAAAGATTGCTCGAAGCAATCGCTCTTCTGCTGTCAATTCTGTCTCGCCTTTTGGCGCGATTTTACCAACTAAGATATCGCCAGGACCTACCTCAGACCCTACAGCAATAATGCCTTTATCGTCAAGATTTGCCAAATCTTCCTCGGCGACATTGGGGATATCGCGCGTTGTTTCCTCAGGACCCAATTTTGTCTCAACGACTGACGCCTCATATTTTTCAATATGGATACTTGAAAGGACATCTTCTTTTACCAATCTATCTGAAATAACAATAGCGTCTTCATAGCCTAGTCCATCAAGCGACGCGTAGGCGATAAGAAGATTTTGCCCAAGTGCTAGCTCACCCTTATCAGCTGCGGGCCCATCGATAAGAATGTCTCCTTTTTTGATTTTTTGCCCTTCTGCGACGAGCGCTCGCTGTGTGTAGGATGTTGCCTGTGAAGTGCGACGAAATGAATCGATGGCAAAGGTTGCTTTATCGTTTTTTCCTTCAACAACGACTTGGTTTCCATCAACGAATGTGACAGTGCCATCAATTGGTGACTTCACTACCCGACCCATTACTTCAGCGATTGTTGCCTCCATACCAGTACCGACAACCGGACTATCTGGCTTTACCAATGGAACAGCTTGACACTGCATGTGTGTTCCCATAAGCGCACGGTTTGCCTCATCATGCGCAACAAATGGGATAAGCGACGCGCTCGTTCCGACTACCTGGCGAGGTATAACGTCAATATATTCAACGAGTCCGCGATCTATCTCAATAAAGTCTCCTTGATAGCGAGCAGGAACGCGCTCATCAAGGATTTCACCATCATCTGAAATCGTAATACTCGCGTGCGTGATATAATGAGTTGCTTCGTCATCTGCGTCCATGTATTCGATCTCGTCAGTTAAAAACATTTTTGCATTTTTTCCACTGCCTTCTTTTATGACTTTTCTGTATGGCGCCTCCAAAAAGCCATATTTATTGACTTTGGCATAAAGCGCCATATAGGTAACAAGCCCAATGTTTGGCCCCTCAGGCGACCGAATAGGATCGATGCGACCATACTGGGAACTGTTAATGTCGCGGATTGAGAAGGCTGCCCGTTCTCGTGAAATACCCCCTGCACCCATAACGGTTAAGCGATTGAGATTGTCTATTTCTGAGAGGGGATTTGTCTGGTCAAGGATTGTTGAGAGCTGGGATGTTCTGAAGAACTCATTGATAGATGCCATAATTGGCCGTGCGTTAATAAGATTTGCTACCGTAATCGGCGCATCAGGCTGCATAAGACTCATGCGCTCTTTGACTGAGCGCTCAAGCCGCAACGCTCCGACGCGAAACGCATTTGTCGAAACAAGCTCTCCGACACTTCGAATCCTTCGATTGGCCAATGAATCAATATCGTCAACGCTTCCGATACCTTGGTGAAGAAGCATCAAATAACATATCGTCCCGACAATATCATCAACAGTCAAAACGCGAGCATCATTCGGTTGGTACCCAGGCACTGCTTGGAGTTTTTTATTGGTCTTATATCGACCAACTGCTCCTATGTCATACCGTCTATTGTTGAAAAAGAGATTTAAGAAGTTTTCTTTTACTTTATCCAAAACGATCGGCTCTCCCGGGTGCATCTTTTTGAAGATCTCAATAATTGCCTCTGTTTCGCTATTTGCCTCGTCTTTCCCCAATGTATTCTCAATAAAGCTTACTGGCTCCTCGCCTGGCAATTGACTGAATCGCTCTTTTATCGACTCTGTTGATGAAATACCAATTGCTCGAAGAAATGTCGTGACAGGGAATTTGCGTCGTCTATCAATCTTTACGGTAATTGTTCCGTATCGAGTGGTTGAAAACTCGAGCCATGACCCATGCACTGGTCGTATTTCTGCTGTATGAAGCGTTTTGCCTGTCGCCTGATCAATCGTTGCGATGAAAAAAACTCCCGGTGAACGGACGATTTGATTAACAACTGCGCGTTCTATGCCGTTAATAATAAAAGTCCCCCGTATTGTCATTTGGGGGATATCTCCTAAGAAGACCTCTGTCTGGTACTTCTTGTCTGTCTTCTTATTAAGGAGCGTCACTTTTACATTTAACGGAGCATCAAAGGTAAGGCCTTTAATGAGTGCCATACTCGGATCAATGGTTGGTTTGCCGATGCGGTATTCTTGTAGTGTCAAACTCCAATTCTTACCAGTAAAATCATCAATGGGTGAAATCTCTTGGAGTATTTCTCCGATCATTGTATCAAGAAAGCGGACGTAGGAATCTTTTTGTACTGCCAGTAAATCAAGTTGTGGCAATGTCGCGTATGCTCTTCCCCAATTGTGTCGTACTGTTTGATTTTCTTTTATTTGTGTAAGCTTACGCATGAGAGATGGTAATTCAGGCAGATGACTCTATACAACAACAAAAAATACAGGGGTTCCCCCTTGCATCTCAAAACTGAAATTTAGAGTACATTCTTTATAGCATATGAAATATTGACTGTCAATACCTAATACAGTATCATCATACTGTGATGAAGAGAAGAAAAATCAGTAATAAAATGTATTTTGTGCCAGGGAGTAAAATCCCAATTGCGTACCTTATTGATTACATTAAGGAAGGGTATACATTATCAGATTTTATAGCATCCTATCCGTGGCTTAAAAGAACTTCTATTGAAAAGCTTGACTTTTATAGTTTAATATAGTTTAGTTAAATTATGGGAGATATTGAAGGCGGATCTGGAGGTGGAGAGACTGGGGTAGCACTAAAATCAGAAGCTCGATTAAGCTGGAGTGAGAGATCTGAACAACCTCTAGAAGGATTGCAGGAAAGATTAGATACATTGCGCAAAGAGCAACTCGGAAAAGCCATTGTAGTTGGAAGTGAAGGTAATACAACACAAGTAGGACATATACTTCCTGTAGAGGCAGATCACGCAGCGAATGTCGTTATTCTTGATAATGGGCTCGCTTGCATTGTCTCGCCTTCCCGTCATGACAATGATGTAAGGAATAGGTATTTTGACAATTTTTCTCGAGGTAATGAATTGATCTTCCCTGAAGGGACAAAAAAAGCAGATATTTTTGGTATGATAGTACATGGAAGTGATTTTGGAGTTTCCTCTGTACTCAGAGGAGATGATTTACAAAAGCAAGATCAAGTTATAGGAGGTGTTCAACGTGCCTTCAGTCTTGTTGCAAAAGAAATGAGTAGACGGGTTACAACGAGACAAAATATTGCACGCACAGTCAATTCGGCCTTTGATTCTGCAATGTCAAATGCATCTTCACCTAAACCTTCCACAGTCTCATAAAACTTAGCTACTACACATCAGGGAGTTCAGTTTTGATTGCTACACTAATCTGTTCAGTACATCCCTATGTCCCTTGAGGAAGCACTGCCTATGGGGTAACTGAGCTGAGGATCATGGCGCCTTGGTAGGATTTGCCGATAATTAACCCAAGTGTGATGATAGCAACAACAGCAAGACGCACGATAAGGTATGCAAGTCGGTGATGATGTGCGCTCTTTCGTGCCATAGATGTAATCCATATTTAGCGTATAAAGAATAAATGAATTTGTCACGAGGAAAATCATGGCGAAACTGTTCATAAACGCATGTTATAATAGTACAGCCATGACGGCCTCGGATATTGTTAAGAAATATATTTCCTTTTTTGAAGAACGCGGGCATAAGAGAATTGCCAACGCCCCTCTTGTGCCGATAAACGACCCGACTACCCTTTTCACCGGATCGGGTATGCAATCTCTCCTCCCCTACTTACTCGGAGAACCCCACCCCCAAGGGACACGATTAGTAAATATTCAGAATTGTTTTAGAGCGCAAGATATTGAGGAAATTGGGGACAATCGACACACAACATTTTTTAGAATGATGGGGAATTGGAGTCTTGGGGACTATTTTAAAAAAGAACAACTACCATGGTTCTGGGAGTTCCTAACAAAGGAGCTGGGCCTATCCCCTGAAAAACTATATGTCACGGTGTTTGAAGGATCAAAAGACGCCCCACGCGATACAGAGTCTGCAGAAATTTTGACAAAAATTCTCACAGACGCCGGGCTTGACCCAAAAGAAAGAATTCACCATTACGGTGTCGAGAGAAACTGGTGGTCACGCTCAGGAGTCCCTGAAAAAATGCCGCCAGGTGAACCCGGTGGGCCAGATAGCGAAGTGTTTTATGAGTTTACATCGGTAAAACATGATAAGAAGTACGGCGAAGAATGTCATCCCAATTGTGAATGTGGCAGATTTATGGAAATCGGCAATTCTGTTTTTATGCAGTACATAAAACAAGAAGACGGATCATTCAGAGAATTACCAAAGAAAAATGTCGACTTTGGTGGAGGATTGGAACGATTAGCTGCTGTAACAAAGGACAATCCAGATGTTTTTACCTCTGATTTATATGCAGGCATTATTCAGGAGATAGAAAAAGCAACAGAAAAAAACTATAAGGATGATACAAATAAAATTCCTATGCGTGTCATCGCTGACCACTTAAAAGCAGCCATATTCCTCATGCTTGCTGGAGTCACGCCATCAAACAAAGAACAAGGGTATGTTTTACGAAGGCTGCTCCGGCGCGCAGCAGTAAAAATGCACAAACTAGGCGGCGGTTTAACGCCTGTTTCATTTCAAACGATTGCCGATCGGGGAGTCCTGGCAATAGAAGAGCGAATTGATGAAACAATTAATCGCGCAAAGGCACGAGATATCATTTTTCCAATTATAGATGATGAAATGAGTAGGTTTGCCAAGACGCTTGATAAAGGATTAAAAGAAGTTGAACGAAATATCAACCATTTAGACGATGTTGCATTTAATGTTTATCAATCTCATGGCTTCCCATTTGAAATAATTCAGGAACTGGCAAAAGAACGTGGAAAAACAGTAAGTCGAGAAAAGTTTGAAGAACAACTCAGAAAGCATCAGGAGCTCTCAAGAACTGCCTCAGCCGGCATGTTCCGCGGTGGACTTGCAGATCATTCAGAGAGAACAATCATGGGGCATACGGCAACGCATCTACTCCACCAAGCGCTTCGGGATGTTTTAGGAAGTCACGTTCATCAAACAGGATCAAATATTACAACCGAAAGGATACGCTTTGACTTCAATTATGACAAACGTTTGACCGATCAGGATATTTATTGTATTGAGGGCATAGTGAATCAGAAGATACAGGAGAATCTCCCAGTCCACTTTGAACTCATCCCGACAGACAAAGCACACAAAATGGGAGCAATCGGCCTTTTCATGGATACGTATGGCGACAAGTCAAAAATCTACTTTATCGGTGATATGACTAAGTCGCATAAAGACGCGTATTCCATCGAATTCTGCGGTGGACCGCATGTTGATTTTACAGGAAAGCTAAAATCAGTTAAGATAGTAAAGCAAGAGAATCTGGGGAAAAATCAGAAGAGAATCTATGCAACAGTTGAAGGATAAAGAAATTTCAAATTTCTAATATCCAATTTCAAATTTCCAATGAGTCACTACCCATTTGAAATTTTACATTTGAAATTGGTACTTATTTGAAATTCGATTGCCTATGAAGCTGTCTATCCCTTCCTTTATCAACAAAGAAAAAAAACCTGAGTACTTTCTCGCACTTCTCCTTCGTGATGAAAAAGTCAGCGCCGTTATTATTGAAGAATTTCAAGGCAAAATCAAAGTCGTCGGCAAGCATGACGAGTATTTTGATACAAATCTTGAGGAAGCGCCGATTGATGAGTGGCTTGATATATTGGATAAAACCATCAGTAAAGCTGAAGAAACGTTGCCTGCGGATGTAGAAACGCACAAAACCGTATTCGGCGTAAAAGAAGAATGGGTTGATGAGAAAAAAATAAAGAAAGAGTACCTTGCAAGGCTGAAGAAAGTCTGCGAGGCGCTGAAGCTTACCCCGATTGGCTTCTTGGTCACAACAGAAGCAATTACCCATCTCATGAAGGAAGAAGAAGGAGCGCCAGTGTCTGCGCTTCTTATCCAGGTCAGTAAAAAGTCAGTGTCAGTATCACTTATCCGCGCAGGAAGATTTGTCGAAAGCAAAATACATCCGCTTGAAGACTCTGTTGTTGCCGCTATAGACAAATTGTTGAAATCGTTTGAAGACGTTGAGGTGTTTCCATCCCGCATTGTTCTTTTCGATAGTAAGCATGAGGAGTTAGCTCAAGAACTTATCTCGCATCAGTGGAGTAAAAGCTTGCCTTTCTTGCACGTTCCGCAAATATCTATGCTTCCGATCGATTTTGACGCGCGAGCAATTGTTTTTGGCGCAGCGTCTCAAATGGGGCTTTCTATGTCAGACTCTGTTATTGATAGAGAGGGTACTGAAATAAAGACGTTTACTGGAAAGGAGTCTAAAGGGGAAAAGGAGACAGAAGGCGGAAAAGATGCGGAAGGAGGTGCGCATGAGAAAGAAAGTATAAAAGACGGTGCGTTGGAGTTTGGATTCGTAATGAATCAAGATGTTGAAAAAGCCAAACCTTCAGAAGAAATGACAACAGAACAGCCGCACCATAAGATCGTTTCGCATAGAGAACGCGTTGATGAGCATGCGACCCACGCATTTTCCAATAATCCACACGCAAATATTCGCGAACCAGAATTACCCGAAAACAATGAAGAATCGCCATCACGAAGCAGCATGGTGAACCAATCAGAAAGGAACGGACTCTCCTTATCAGGCGTTACGTCGTTATTTGCTGGTATCATTTCCAAAATACCATTGCGAAGTATATTTTCTTTACCAAGTACTATTGGCAGAGGAGGAAAAGCAGTCTTTATCGCGCCACTCGTCGTTCTTGTCCTTCTTGGCATTGTGCTTCTGTACTTCTTCCAGCTTCGCTCGACCATAACGCTTTCTGTTAATCCGAAAGATATTCAGGAACAAGAGACGCTCGTATTCTCGCTCTCATCGGGCAATGACTTTTCTCACAACGTCATTTCAGCAAAAGACGTTACTGTGGATTTACCAGGGAAAGCAACAACACAAGCAACCGGCAAAAAAGATGTTGGAAACAAAGCAAAAGGGTCAGTAACAATTTACAACAACAACGACAGCAAAAAAACGCTCAACCAAGGAACAACTATTACTGCAAATACCCTTGAATTTACTCTTGATAAAGATGTCAGCGTCAGCTCTGCCTCAGGCGATATTTTCTCAGGCACCAAACCTGGCACTGCTACTGTTGCGGTGACAGCAGCAAAGATTGGCACCGAATATAATCTTCCCTCAGGCGCTAAATTTTCTGTTGCCGATTCTTCATCAGTTGCTGCGAAAAATGATCAGGCATTCTCCGGAGGATCAAAAAAACAAGTAACCGTTGTGGCAAAGAAAGATAGAGACAAGCTTCTTGCAGATCTCCCAAAATCGTTACAAGAAAAAGCGAAAGACACGATCGGTAAAAAAATAGAAAGTAATGATACGATCTTGCCTGTTTTTAGTGAGGCTACTCTCTCGAAAAAAGATTTCGACAAAGACGAAAATGATGAGGCAAAAAATGTAACGCTTACTGCAACAGTAGCATTTATCTATTATGTCTACAAAAATGATGACCTCACCCAATTTACAAAAGAGCTTGTCAAAAATCGTTACGGTGATGAAAATAATATCACCCAAGACGGTATTACCAAAGAATTAACCGATATCAAAGAAAAAGGCGATGATGAGGTGGAAGCAAAAATCACAATCAAAGGTGGCTTGATGCCAAAGCTTGACACGAAAAAACTCAAAGATGAACTCGCCGGGAAATCATTTACCGACGCTTATGACTTGTTATCCAAACAGTCTCAGGTGAATGGTGTTGATATCGCCCTTTTCCCTCCTATACCATTTTTGCCAAAGCTCCTTCCTCGGGTGAGCGATAACATCACTATTGTGATAAAAACCAATGAGTAAACTTTACTATAAAAGACAAGATAAAAAGCAGGCAAAGAAGATTATCCGCTATGTCGGGCTCAGCATGGCTGCTGTCGGATTCCTCTTTCTGGTCTATTTTTCTTTTCCTCTTCTTTCCTGGAAGATCTACCTTTCCCCAGTCTACGCATCGCAAGGCTTTACGGCACCTATTCCAAAAACGATTGTGCTGAATCGCTCGAATATGCAAAGCCTTCTTGCTGCCACGATAAACTCACTTGGGGGCGTTGATTATTCCAATGCGCAAAACTGGTTTCCGGCGTACAAAGGAGTGTCGACAACGCCGAAAGTCTCATCCTATACACTAACTATTCCCAAAATTAATATCACCGATGCCCTTGTTTCTGCTGTTGATAACGATGTCGATTCACATCTTGTTAATTTTGGGGGGACAGCTGTGCCACCTGAAAAAGGAAATGCTGTTGTTTTCGGCCACTCTACGCTTCCGCAATTATTCAATCCAAAAAACTACAAAACGATCTTTGCCAATGCTCATACACTTAGGATAGGCGATGAAATTATCGTCCATCAGAACAATATTAGCTATACGTATAGAATATTCGCTATTACTATCGTTCCACCAGGCGACACGTCGCCTCTTGCACAAGAGTATGACGATAGCTATCTTACCCTTATCACTTGTACCCCACCTGGGACGGTGTGGGAGAGACTCGTGATAAAGGCGAGATTGGAGAAACTCTAGAGAATTTCAAATGTCAAATTTCTAATTTCAAATTTCAAAAAAGAATTTATTTGACATTGGATATTTGAAATTGGTAATTATTGGAAATTTAATTTGTATGGAACAACCCAGCCCAGTCATGGTGGTTTTACAAAAAATTTGGCCGACGATTTACCGGATCGTTAATTCCGCGATCTATTTTGTGCTAAATTTTATTAAGAATTTTATTAAAATGTCAATCGAACAGATTCGAGGAGGATTATAATTGGCACAACATTCAACACTCGCTCTTGATGCAATTAGAAAAAAGCTCGTCGGGCAAAAATTAAACTACAAAGAAATCTACGCCATCATGGATGATATCTCCAACAGGCGTCTTGGCGATGTTCTGACCACGTACTTTGCCGCTTCTGGATATTCTAAGGGGTTTACCAATCAAGAGCTGTATTACTTGACCCGCGCGATGGTTGAGACCGGAGACAAACTGCATTTTAAAGGCGTTGTCGCTGACAAGCATTCAATTGGCGGGCTACCGGGCACAAGGACAACGCTTATCGTTGTACCCATAGTCGCTGCAGCTGGGTACACAATCCCAAAGTCATCAAGCCGCGCCATCACGACACCTGGAGGCACTGCGGATGATATGGAGGTTCTAGCTCCTGTAACATTTACCAAAGATAAAATTTATGAGCTTGTGAAAAAAACGAATGCATGTATTGTGTGGGGTGGAAGTGTGGGTATTGCGCCTGCAGATGACGTTATTATTCAGGTTGAGGAACCATTGCTTTTTGAGAGTTTCGACAAAATTCTGGTTTCTATCATGGCAAAAAAAATTGCCTTTGGCTCAAACCATGTTGTTATTGATATTCCATATGGGGAAACAGTCAAAGTGCATTCTTTAAAGGATGCTGAAATCGTGAAGGGAAAATTTGAATATCTTACCAAACGGTTCAATGTAAAGATTCGCTGCCTCATGCACAAAACTGATGAACCGACAGGCAAAGGAATAGGACCAGTTCTTGAAACTCGGGAAGCAGTACGCGTACTCCAGCAGAAAAAAGAGCGTCCGCTTGATTTGGAAGTTCGAAGCTTGCACCTTGCCGGTAACCTCCTTGAGCTTTGTTTGAAAGATTCATCTGAATCACTCAGGCAGACTGTCAAAAAAAACTACGGCAACGGCATGGGCTGGGCAACGCATATCCTGCATGAAGGATTGGCCTGGGAAAAAATGCAGGAGATCATAAAAGCGCAGGGTGGTAATCCAGCAATCGACAGCGAAGATTTAAAACCAGGCAAACATGCGCTTCATATTATCGCGAGAAAAAGCGGCACTGTCCGAAAGATTCATAGTAAAAATGTAACTATTCTTTGCAAAATTCTCGGTGCTCCAAAAGAGAAAAGAGCGGGCATTTATTTTTCCAAGAAAATCGGCGACAAGGTAGAAAAAGGCGATGTTCTCTATACACTTTACTCACAAAACCAAGGCGCCGTCAAAGAAGCAAAAGACTCAACAGCTCATTTTCCAGCCATTCTCTACTATTGAGTGGAGAATGGTATAATAGTAAGGAATAGATGAAGCGACTTCCAGTAACAGTTATTATCCTCATCATTCTTATAGGTGTCTTTTTTCTTTGGTGGACGAATGGGACATCTCCGGCTGATGCAAAAGACCTGGCAAAGCAAACGTTTATTATAAAGAAAGGGGAGGGTGTGAGAAATATTGCAAATAACCTCAAAGAAGGCGGTTTGATTAAAGACCCAGTTGTATTCTTCTTGCTGGTAAAACAAATGGGGATCGAGAAAAATATTCAGGCAGGATCATATACCCTCTCCCCGTCGCAAAACGCACGTGATATTGCAAAGAGTTTGACAGTTGGGACGCAAGATGTATGGATAACTATTCCTGAAGGAAAAAGAGCAGAAGAGATTGCCGATATCGTCTCGGTCAATCTATCATCATACGATGAATCATGGCTAGCGCAATTGGTAGAAAATGAAGGGTATCTTTTCCCAGATACCTACCTTTTTCCGAAAGAGGCAACGGTGGATATGGTCATATCAACCATGCGAAATACCTTTGATCAGCGATTTGCACAGGTAAACAATTCAACCAATCTGTCAAAAGAAGAGCTTGTTATTCTCGCATCAATGATAGAACGCGAAGCAAAGCATGAAGAAGATCGACCGCTTGTCTCATCTGTCATGCACAACAGATTGGGGCTAGATATGGCTCTTCAGATTGATGCAACAATTCAATACGCGAAAGGCAAAATTGGCAACAATTGGTGGGCACCCGTAACGGCTGCTGAGTATAAATTAGTCGCATCGCCCTACAATACATATCTGCAGCCAGGGTTGCCACCGGGGCCAATCTCAAATCCTGGATTAAGCGTCCTTAAGGCAGCAGCAAACCCTACAGATACTGATTATCTGTACTATATCTCAGATAAAAATGGCGTAAATCATTATGCCAAAACAATTGACCAACACCATGCCAATATCAAAAAATACGGCCTTTAAAGTTTAACGTTCTTCAGACTTCTTCTCTTGACATTTTAACCATAATCAGTCTCAATAAATGTAGGGGGTCTTTGCCTTCGCGTGTTTTGTGAGAAAAATGTTTAGCCCATATTTGAGCAAGATTAACAAACAGGATAAGAAAGAGCGGTTGATATTCAATCTTTCGATACTTGGAATTCTTCTGTTCTTGGCCCTCGCGGTTACTCTCCCCTTCCGTGACCAATTACTAAACTTCTTATTTCCCAAACCTCCTGCACAAGCTGTTGAGACGTGGGTTGAGGTCGGTACACACCCTGAGGCGTCAATTGAGACAACTACGGCAGCAAAAGAGCTGCGAACTCTCG
>CAZSQB010000014.1:0-18960 GCA_964608945.1 uncultured Gammaproteobacteria bacterium | reverse complement strand
GATTGAGTAACGAAGACTCAATACCGGGAACTTTCTTTGGAACATTCAGATTAAACATTGTATCGTGCCGGTAGCTTTTTGCTATTTTATGATCCAGAACTGCTTTTACGATTTTTCGCGTATCTTCAATGCTAATTCGCTTGCCAATACCATACGGTCCGCCAATCCATCCGGTATTGATAAGATACACCTTGCTTTTATATTTTTTTAGATACTTCTTAAGAAGCCCTGCATACACGTGTGGCTTTAGCGGCATAAATGGCGCACCAAAATAGGCGGAAAACGTCGCTTTGGGCGTTGTGATACCCCGCTCGGTTCCTGCAAGCTTTGAGGTATAGCCTGAGAGGAAGTGATACACCGAAGTGTCAATATCCAGTCTCGCGACAGGCGGCAGGACACCGAATGCATCAGCAGTCAGAAAAATCACTGTTTTTGGATGCGGCCCGACGCCTGAGACAACCGTATCTTCGATATAGTGGATCGGAAATCCGACACGTGTGTTTTCCGTAATGCTGTCATCGGTAAAATCAAATGACCCGTCTTTTTTTAAAACGACATTCTCAACGAGTGCCCCATCACGAATCGCATTCCAGATCAGAGGTTCGCTGGTTTTCTTAAGATTAATACATTTTGCGTAACATCCTCCCTCAAAGTTGAATATACCGTTCTCAGACCACCCGTGCTCGTCATCCCCGATGAGCATTCTGTCAGGATCTGCCGAAAGCGTGGTCTTGCCAGTCCCCGAAAGCCCAAAAAAAAGCGCGCTTGTTCCATCTTTGCCGATATTGGCGGAGGAGTGCATGGGCAATACGCCTTGCAAGGGTAACAAATAATTCAAAACGGTAAAAATAGATTTTTTCATCTCCCCTGCGTACTTGGTGCCACCGATCATAACAAACATTTTCTCAACGTTGAGAATGATAAATGCTTCTGAATTTGTTCCGTCAGTTGCAGGATCCGCAACGCATCCCGGAGCGCACAAAACAGTAAATGTGGGAGTGTGTGTTTTTAACTCATCAGGAGTCGGGCGACGAAGCAAATGCTGCATAAAAAGTGATTGATAGGCATATTCTGAGATGACTCTCACATGGAGCTTGTATTTCTCATCCGCTCCGGCAAATCCGTCAAAAATATACAGCTGATCCAGGGACGAAAGGTACGAAGACATCTTCTTATAAAGCTTTTTAAAATACTTCTCACTTATCGGCATGTTGACTTTTCCCCAATCAATCTGGTCATGCACCAAAGGCGTATCAACGATAAATTTATCATTTGGCGATCTTCCTGTATACTTTCCTGTGTAAACAACAACTGCCCCTGACTTTGAGGAAATAACCTCTTTTTTCTTCAGGGCGTGGGAAACAAGCGTGTCGATAGGAAGATTTCTGTGGACGCTGCCTTGCGGAATGATCGCATGCTTTCGCAAGTGATGATCCATTTTTCTATTATACACAAACCACTATCGCTTACTTGACCGGATTATGACCGTAGACTGACAAATCAATAAAAATGGACTATGATAAAATTCCGCTTTTTATACAAGTTGTGGATAGTGGCATTTCTTCCACTTCTTTCCTGAACCGCACCAGCAGGGATCATTGCGGCCGAGTTTTCTATTTGTCACTTCTCCTTCAGACGAAACCTTCGTATTTATACTTACCACTCCCTCTTCCCTGTCTAACCTCTGTCCCTTTTGTCTCATTTGTCCCGTTTGACCCCTTTCGCTTACTTCGCTCTCAGGCGTGTTCATGTGCAGATGTACATGCGGTGTGGTCGGATGCGGAGCGTCTCCAGTCTCCTCTGTTACAACTTGTATCTTGTAAATCCTATGCGCTATCTCATCATCGATGGCAAAAACGAGCTGTTCAAACATCCGAAAGCCTTCGTTTTTATATTCAACAAGCGGGTCTTTTTGTGCATAGCCGCGAAGGCCAATACCCTGTCGCAAATTATCCACTGCATCCAGATGATTCATCCAGAGATTATCAACTGTCATGAGCATGACATCGGTTGCGATTTTTGCTGAGAGCTCGGGCCCGAGCTCTTTTTCCCGTTTGAGGTATAAATCCTTTGCCAACTTCGTGAGAAAATCCGTCTTTTCAACAGGCGCGTGGAGTTGCGCAAGTTGTGTAAGGAGTTGCTTTTGCGATTTCTCGTCAAATGGAATGATAGTGACAAAATCGGCAATGATTTTTTCGTTGGATATGCCTTGGCCATCGTACTCCTGAACACTCGTGTTCATTCCGACAAGACTGCTTATCGCATTCTCAATCCTCCCTAATATCTCATCTCGCAGCACATCTGTATCCTCGTGCGCACCGGCTTCAAGTATTTTTCTTCGTAACCCGTAGATAATCTCACGCTGCTTATTGAGCACATCATCGTACTCAACTAAATGCTTTCGGATATCAAAGTTGAAGCCTTCTACTTTAACCTGCGCATTTTCAATTGCCCGTGAGACAAGCGGATGCTCAAGCGGTACGTCCTCTGGCATGTTAAAGCGTGTCATGATGCCTGCGATTTTATCCCCGCCAAAAAGCCGCATGATCTCATCATCTAAAGCGACAAAAAATCGTGATGCTCCTGGGTCTCCTTGTCTACCGCCTCGGCCCCTGAGCTGATTATCAATTCTTCGTGATTCATGCCGCTCAGTACCGATAACAAATAACCCGCCAAGCTTTACTACCTCGTCGTGTGCTGTGTCCCATATTTTCCGTTCAGACGAATTCTTCTCTGCGGAGCCATCCGATGCGGTTGGCGACTCGCCGCCAAGAATAATATCGACGCCCCGACCTGCCATGTTGGTTGCGACTGTTACAGCACCTTTTTTTCCAGCCTGAGCAATAATATGCGCCTCTCGTGCGTGATTTTTTGCATTTAATACCTCATGTTTTATCCCACGCCTTGTCAAAAGCTGGGAAATAATTTCATTTTTCTCAATTGACGTCGTACCAACAAGGACTGGTTGTCCTTTTTTGTACGCCTCTTGAATCTCATTTGCAACTGCGGTCAACTTGGCACGAGTCGTTTTGTAGACGGCGTCAGCATAGTCAGTTCTTCGGACTTGATTGTTTGTTGGAATTGCGACGACATCCAATTTATAAATCTTCTTAAACTCTTCTGACTCTGTTACTGCTGTACCAGTCATACCCGCCAATTTTTCATACATCCTAAAGTAATTCTGCAAGGAGACTGTCGCAAGCGTCTTTGATTCACGCTGTATCGGCACATTTTCTTTTGCCTCAATCGCCTGATGCAACCCATCAGACAACCGTCTCCCCTCCATCAACCGGCCAGTGAATTCATCAACAAGGATAACTTGATTGTCTTTGACAATATAATCTTTCTCCTTGTGAAAAAGCGTTCGTGCTTTCAATGCTGCTTCCAGATGATAGACAGTATCAAAATCTTTCTCATAAATATTGGCAATGCCATACAGCTTTTCAATTTTGCCAATACCGTGATCCGTCAGATGCGCTGTACGTAGCTTTTCATCAATCTTATAATCGATCTCTGGCGTCAGCTTATCAACGAGCTTTGCATAATCATAATACCGCGCCGAGGGCGCCTCATCGGGTGCTGAAATAATATGCGGCGTCCTCGCCTCATCAATGAGAACCGAGTCCACCTCGTCAACAATCGCAAAATAAAAATCACGCTGCACCATTTCATCCAACCGCTGGACCATATTGTCGCGCAAATAATCAAATCCGAATTCTGAATTGATACCATAGACAATATCTGCTTGATACGCTTCTTTCCGATTTGTACGCCGCAAATGCGAGAGGCGAGAATCTGTTGCTTTCTCATCAATAAATGCAGGGTCATAAAGAAACGATGCATCATTAATAAGAGAAGAGACAGAGACGCCAAGCAGGTGAAAAATAGGACCCATCCACCCTGCATCACGACGAGCCAAGTAATCATTCACAGTGACCAAATGCACACTCCTCCCAGTGAAGCTATTAAGATAAAGCGCTGGCACAGCAGAAAGTGTTTTTCCTTCTCCTGTTTTCTGCTCGGCAATTCTTCCTTCAGAAAGGACAATCGCAGCCATAAGCTGGACGTCAAAGTGGCGAAGGCCAGTTGTTCTGCGAGAAGCCTCCCTGACCAAGGCAAACGCCTCAGGAAGAATAAGGTTAAGCGATTCGCCTTTTTTTACTCGGTCTTTGAATTCTTGTGTTTTTTTGGCAAAATCTTTGTCTTTGAGCTTTTTTATGTTTTCTTCAAACCCATTTATTTCATCAACAATTGGTCGGAGACGATTGATCTCACGGCTGTTGGAGTCAAAAAAACGATTGAGGACTGAGAACATAATGAGGCTATATTATAACATAAAAACCCCCTACACACATCTGAGCAGGGGGTTTACCAATCGATCAATTGGCAATCAGCTCCGCTCCGCCAGCTGGCGGATGGCTGATCAGCAATTTATCTTCTTTTCTTGGACTTTCTCTTCTTTGCCATGAGTGACTTCACCTCCCCTCCAACTATTTTTAAGTTAAATTCCAAACAATAGGGGATGCCGAAATGTCTTTAGACTTTCGGCGCCCGACCTCGCTGCTTTTCTACAACCAAAAGAGCAATATTTTTAGGCCTCCAGCGCCCTTCGCCTTATAATCAATATTGTGACATTTCATCATAATTGTCAAGAGATTCTCATTGCTTCAAAAGTATTGTTTTATGTCGTCAAAACAGCAAAAATTACACAACGATATTTTTACTTTTTTATTACAGTCTGAGGCTAAAAAATGCAAAAAATTTAGCTTCAAATTTTTTGCAAATTGTTCCATTGCTACATTACTCAATTGCTAATACTGTTTTATTTTCAACAATGTAACAATTTAACAATGAAACAATGAGGCTTACTGAGGTTTTATAACAGATTTGCCAACGTATTTTTGAAGAACCTTTGGTATAACCACTGACCCATCGGCTTGTTGATAATTCTCAAGTATTGCAATAATCGTTCTTCCTATGGCAAATGCTGTACCATTCAGCACAGCTGCAAATTTTTTGTCTGCGCCATCCTTGGCCTGCCTGCCGGCAGGCAGGTATTTAATATTCAGTCTTCTGGATTGGAAATCTGTAATAGTTGATGCAGATGTTACCTCTCTGTAGGTATTTTGTCCTGGCATCCAGGCTTCGATGTCGTATTTTCTGGCTGTTGGGAAGCCGAGATCTCCTGTGCACATTTTGACAACCTGGTACGGAATATCAAGGAGTTGAAAAAACTTTTCCTCAAGTGAGAGGAGATATTCATGCTCTTTGTCGTCCTCGCCTTCTGGTATATATGAAACCATTTCGACTTTGTCGAATTGATGGACGCGGAACATTCCTCGCGTGTCCTTGCCATATGACCCAGCTTCCCGTCTGAAAGCAGTTGAGAATCCGACATAGCGGAGTGGAAGTTTTTTTCCTTGCAGAACTTCATCTTTATGTATAGGAACTATCGCGTGCTCTGCCGTGCCGACGAGAATAAAGTCGTCTTTGGGGATTGCAAACATATCCTCATCCGCCCCATGCTCCATATATCCCATCCCCCGCATGACATCGGTTTTAATTAACACGGGCGGAACAACCGGGATAAATCCTTCTTTGATAAGCGTTTCAAGTGCCAATTGCACAAGTGCGAATTCAAGCAATACGCCGTCGTTTTTAAGGTACGCAAACCGAGCGCCTGATACCTTTGCGGCGCGCTGCACATCAATAATATCCAGCGTTTCACCAAGCTCTAAGTGGTCTTTTGGTTTGAAAGTAAATTTTGTCGGCTCTTTATGCTTTCTTATTACTTCATTCTCGCTCTCGTCTTTGCCGACTTTGACATCGTCTTTGGGAAGATTGGGAACTTTCAACAATTCACTATCAAACTCCTCTTTCAACGCTGAAAGCGCGTGTTCTTTTTGCTCTAACTTCTGCTTAAGAAATTGTGCTCCTTCTTTGTCCCATTGGTTAGGGTTTTTCTTAATTTGCTCATTGAGAGCGTTTCGTTCTTCTCTAAGTTTCTGTACCGATTGAAACAACTCTCGATATTCGTGATCGATTTTTAGCAAATGATCGATGTTTACTCTCACACCCTTGTGCTCCGCAGCCTTCTGCACCCTCGACGGATTTTCCCGAATAAACTTAATGTCCAACATATTAACTGTCATCCTGAACTTGATTCAGGATCTTTTTGTCATTCTGAGCCCGTTCGGGCGAAGAATCTTAAAGATGTTTCGCTTCGCTCAACATGACATCTCTGCGGTGATTATATATCTTTACTTGAAGCTGGTCAATTTGAAGTTTTATAAGGTCGAACCTTAACTAAGGCTGATAAGGTTCAACCTTTGAGAATACTTAAAGCATTAATCGTGCGGGATAGAGTTTTCTCTTAAAAGGATCAAGTGCAAGGCCAAATGCTTCAAGAGTTAGTGCCCCAAGTAACGGACTGTCTCCTTTTTGTCCCAGCACAACTGGTGCAGCAATCTCTTCATTCTCAAAGCCTACGATCGCGCTTCCAATAGTGCGCTTGACTATCTTTCCATCTGCAAGAACAAATTCTCTCTCAAAACTTGGTTTAAGACCAAGCTTTTTGACAAACTTATATGGTACAACCGTATACGCAGCACCACTATCAACAATAAACACTCCCTCAACAACATTTGTTGGATGAGATGTATTTTTAATCTTCAATGTAACTTCTGTCATTCCCATTCTGCACGTATTCTATCACAAAACTGCATTGAATTGGATAATAGCCCCGTAGAATCGCAAGCTGGTCAATTTGGAGGATAGATCAATTACTCAGATTGCTGTCTTTGGGAAGCTTTATAACCATCAGTCTCTTTAAATAAGGCAATACCACTTTGGAGAATTTGTAAAACCCTTTCTGGTGAACCTGTAAAATATAATAACTTAAAGTGATTCCTATTATTATAGACTCCTTCGTCTTTCCAGGCCTCTGAATCAACTCTTAAGATAGCAGACCCATTTCCTTCTGCTAGCGCTGTTAAACCATTATACCGAGAACCATCACTTGGGAAAATCATTTCTATATCTTTTTCTGTTGTTTTATCTGCCTCTAGTACAATAGGAGGCTTTGATGAGTCAGTTATTTGCTCCTTTATTGCTTCACGGAGGACTTTTCCATACTGTCCGTCCTCTTCTTGAGTAAAAAATGGCGTAGCCTTGTCATCATGCATACCTTCTAACGTTCGGCTTGCCCGAAGATCCCAAACTCCCCAAGCTGGCATGGGATATAACTCAGCTTTTGTTCCCGGAAATGCAGAGTTAAAAAAAAATTGAATAGCGGCAAATGAAAACCCTGCTTTCTCAATAAGCTTCAGGGCTCGTATTCTTACTGCTGCATGCTGATCTCTTCCTATTTGCCCCGCGACTTGTACGCGAAAAGGTGAATCCCTAAACTCTGTTGCAGCAAGTTGAGGCGATTCAGGGTGAGGAAAAAGCTCCAAGTCAAAACCACGGGGAGTAGGCTGTTCAATCGCTGAAAGTACCCCATTCAATTCTCTAAGCAAAGAGGTAAAAGATGCCTCAAATCCTACCCTCTCCAATTGAGGAGTTGCCAACTCCATCGGAAGCTTCCACGATGTAGTAACACTACTACTTTGGATATCATCATTATTGCCTCTGAACGGTGTTTCTCCTGCCATATAAATCTCCTTTTGTCCTAGCTAATGAGAGTTTAAGCTCGCTCCATACCCTATATTTAAATGGGATTATACCTCATTCACCCTAACTGGGTCAATTTATAGCTACAAGATATGGTACAATAGAAGCTGATATGGATCAGAGAAAGCCACTCTTTTTATACGGAATAATGCAGTCGGATGACGTGTTCGCATCAGTAGTAGGCGAGCCGCTGCAGCGTACTCCCGCTACGTTGAACGATTTTGCACTTTATGTTCAGCGAATCGATCAAGTTCCAGATACAGCGCCGTCACATCTTCCTTCTGACCTTGCTCCTCAGAGAATACTTAGAAAAAACTGGGACGGAAATTTTGAGTCGTATATGGTAAGGCCGAAAAATAGGTCTCAGGTGTTCTTCCCATAACGGAATTATAGCGAAGATTAGAGAAAAAATCAATACTATAAGCTTATATTGATGACTTGGCATCATTCTTTCTGCAAAGTTGGACATCACTTCAGCTTCAAAATATGACTTTCTGACCAAAATCTGCTTTCTGATTGAGTGAGATTCTTCGCGGAGTTTACCCTGAGATTCTTCACTTCGTTCAGAATGACAAGCGGAGGGTTCAGAATGACAAGTGAAGATGCTGAAGTTTTTATGCGGAGGCTACTCGGGCGTGGAGCATTTCGTCTTGTGCAATTGGCCGAATATCTGACGGAGTAAGAGTGAGGACTGCAACTGTTTTACCTTTGGCTGTGATAAATTCCACTTCAACTGCCCTCTTGTCTTCGTAGATATGGATGATGGTTCCTATGTCACTACTTCTAAGGTTATACTCCTTAATGTCACGAGTCAGTACAACTGTTTCTAGCTCATTATAGATTGGTATCATCATATGTTACTTATTATAGCACCGTGCTGCATCTACTTTATTACTGTGTTGTATTAAAGTGAAAAGATCCCGAATCAATATATGATACACCTCTACTACGACGGATAGTTTGCTATTGCTTTATGAAGTCGAGCAATTGGTCAGGAGAAACAATTCTTATGCCTTTAAATGAACCTAAATCCAATAATTCTCTATCACCGGTTACAATATACTGACACTTCCCTTCAATCGCTGCTTCGAGCACTCTATTATCATCATCGTCTTTTACTATAGAGATTGAGATTTTTGGCTGTACAATAGTGAACGTTCTTTTTATTCTTCTTTCAATCCTTTGTAGATTTGGAACGAGTCTAGGGAATTTTTTATTCACAACCTCTGAAAGCTCTGCAAGAAGAATCGATGAAGTAGTTGCTCTTATTCGTTTCTGTTGCGCAAGAAGAAGGAGCGCTCGCGGCTTGCCACCAAAACCTACCGCGGAAATGAGTATATTCGTATCAAAAACTACCTTAACTGGGTTTTCGTTTGTGCCTGAACTCATAGACGATATCGTCTACCTCTTTTTCGCTCTTGATCCCCATTTTTTTCATCGCTTTTTCCCCTTCTTGAAAGATTTCCTCCCATTCCTCAACATCTGTTAAGTATACTCTAAGCGCTTCACGGATGAATTCACTCCGATTACGATATTCCTTCTTTGCCCGCTTATCGACTTTTTTGACCAACTCTTTTGGCAATGCAATGTTTAATGTTTGTGTTTGCATGTATTCACCTCCAGTACAAATATTGTATGTAATTTGTATACTAATGTCAACAGGATAAACGCTATGAGAGGAATTATTGTTCTACTGTTTTAGAGGATTTTTTTGGAGCCTTAGTTGTCTTTTCTGTTTTTGGTTTTGCTGCGGATTTGGCTGCTTTTGGTTTGGCTTTTTTTGTTTCGGGTTTTGCAGGTGCCGCCTTGGCCGCGTTTGACGCGGTGCCGCCGACTACTTTGGAGAGGGCGGATTTGAGGTGGGATGCCTTGTTGTCGTGGATGATGTGATTTTTGGCTGCTTTGTCAATTTGCTTGAATGCCGCGCTTACCGCTTTTTCTTTTGCTTGCCCTGAGCTTGCCGAATGGGCTTTTTTAATAAGTTTTTTATACAAGTTGCGAATCGTTTTATTGCGAAGTGTTCTTTTCTTGTCCTGTCGCAATTTTTTCTTTGCGTGTTTTAATACTGGCATAGAGAGATTTTACCATGTTATACTTAAATTCGCAACCAACTGGCCTGTATGACCGACATTTTACGAAAAAGTCTTAATCTGCTCCTAAAAAGACAAACCAACATTCTTTCAGCCGCTTTTGTTATCATGGCGACTGTTGTTCTCTCGCAGGTTTTAGGAGTGGTTCGAGAACGATTATTATTTTCAATTTTTGGCCCAAGTAATTTGTTGGGAATTTACAGCTACTCCTTTACTATACCGGATATTCTTTTTCAACTGACAATCGGCGCTGCTCTCTCATCGGCATTTATTCCTGTTTTCTCAGAGTATCTCATAAAGGGCAAAGAGCAGGAAGCCCACAAAATAGCTTCAGCCCTACTGACGCTGACGCTTGCAATGTTTTTCATAGTCTCTGTTATTCTTATTATATTCGCACCTTCTATACTAAAAATATTTAACCTCGGTTCAAAGTTCTCAGAAAGCCAAATAATCCTTATGGCAAGTTTGCTGCGTATTGTTATTTTTGGACAAATGATTTTTATTATTGGCACGTTCTTTTCTGCTGTGCTCCAATCATATAATCATTTTTTTGTTCCTGGAATAGCTGCAGCTTGTTATAATATGGGCGTTATCCTCGGTATACTGCTTCTCCATTCTCATTTTGGTATTTACTCTGCGCCTTTTGGTGTTATCCTCGGTGCAATAATTTTTGTTGTTGTTCAGGTTCCTATGGCACATAAACTTGGTTTCTCATTTGTACCAACATGGGAATATATAAAATCAGCAGGTGTAAAAAAAATTTTGAGACTGACTTGGCCTCGCACCTTACAACACGCAATTTTCCAGTTTGGGACGCTTGCTACACTCATTATAATTGCCTTTCTTGATAATCCAGGACGTATGAGAGTGCTCTTTGACGCCTCCAAGACACTTGCTTTTGCTCCCGTTACCCTTTTTGGTGTAAGTATCGCTCAGGCTGCTTTCCCGATCCTTTCACGGGAAAAAGACAACATGTCGGACTTCAGATCAACATTTCTATCAAGTTTTAACCAGATGCTCTATATTATCCTTCCTATCTCTGCGATTATTCTTGTTCTTCGCATACCGATTGTTCGCCTAGCCTATGGAGCAGATGCTTTTGACTGGAATGCAACGCTTTTAACTGGCAGGACTTTAGCTTTTTTGAGCATCTCAATTTTTGCCCAAGCGCTTATACAGCTTGTTAATCGCGGGTTCTATGCATTGCAGAGTACAAAAACACCCCTTGTTGTTGGTACATTCACCACAGCTATTCTTATAGTACTAACGTACACATTTGTTGTCGTACAGCGTATGGGACTTGAGAACGTTGCGCTCGCGTTTACCATAAGCAGCATTATCCAACTAACGATCCTTTTTATACTTCTTGACTATAAAACAGGCGGATTTCCAAAAAAAGAACTTATCATCACAGGATTAAAATTCTTTTTTGCTACACTTTTTACCGGCTTTGCGCTCTATATCCCGATAAAACTGTTGGACCAGTTGGTTTTTGACACTACGCGAACCATAAACCTTATTATTTTAACTGGTATATCAAGTCTTGCGGGGTTATCGCTCTACATATTCTTGACGTGGTTATTTAACATTAAGGAAGCGTCAATGTATATTCTTCTCTTCAAAAAAGTCGGTAACTGGAGGGAAATATTGAATAAAACAGATGAGGTTATCGACGGAAACAGGGTGAATCCGTGACCGCGTAGTTTAGCGATTAGCTAGTAATCCATTCCCATTCCCCCGCCTGGCATACCGCCACCTGGACCAGCTGGAGGATTCTTCTCAGGAATATCAGTAATTAATGCCTCAGTTGTCAGAACCATTGTCCCAACACTTGCCGCATTTTGTATAGCTAAGCGCGTTACTTTCGCTGGATCGACGATGCCGGCCACCAGCATTGAGCCAAATTGCATGGTCATTGCATTAAACCCATAATCAGACGAGCTTGATTCTTCAACTTTTTTAAGAACCCATCCATCATCCGCTCCGGCATTTTTGGCAATTGCACGAATCGGCTCTGCCAATGCGTGATAGACGATATCCACGCCTGTTTTTTCATCTTCAACTTTCAACGAATCCCGAAGTTTGGATAAAACGAGACGAGCTCTGAGAACTGCCACGCCACCACCTGGAACTATTCCTTCTTCCAATGCCGCTTTTGTCGCTGCAACGGCATCATTGACGCGCTCTTTGCGCTCTTTCATCTCAACCTCGGTTGCTGCTCCGACATTGATGACTGCGACACCACCTGATAGCTTGGCAAGTCTCTCTTGTAGTTTTTCGCGGTCAAAATCAGACGTTGTACTCTCAATTGCGCGTCTGATTTGTGCAATGCGAGCCTTAAGCCGTGCTGGTTCTCCTTTTCCGCCGATGATACGGGTCGTCTCTTTATCTGCCCACACCTTATCTGCCCGACCGCAATCATCAAGCGTTACAGAATCAAACTTTCGTCCAGTATCCTCAGAGATGACTGTTCCGCCTGTGAGGATTGCGATATCCTCAAGCATCTCTTTTCGCCGATCCCCAAATCCAGGTGCTTTAATCGCAAGCGTATTAAACGTGCCGCGGAGCTTATTCACAACCAGCGTTGCAAGTGCTTCACCTTCTATTTCATCAGCGATAATAACGAGGTTTTTGGAAACTTTGACGAGGTTTTCAAGAAAAGGAAGCATCTCTTGCAGGGCTGAAATTTTCTTGTCGGTTATAAGGATGTATGGATCTTCAATCTCAGCTTCCATTCTTTCTGGGTTCGTGACAAAATATGCTGAGGCATAGCCTTTATCAAATTCCATGCCTTCTTTATATTCAATTTCAAGCTCAAGGCCGCGTCCTTCCTCAACAGTTATAACGCCGTCTTTTCCTACTTTATGCAACGCCTCTGCAATAAGCGCGCCAATTTTTTCGTCTTGTGCTGAAATGGTTGCGACTTTGGCAACATCAGTGTCTTTCACTGGTTTGGCCATTTTCTTTACTTCAGCGGTAACTGCTGCGACTGCTTTTTCAATACCAGAGCGTAAAATCATGGGGTTGGCGCCTGCTGTGACATTTTTCATACCTGAATTGATAATTGCTTGCGTGAGAAGCGTTGCCGTAGTTGTACCGTCCCCAGCATTATCGTTGGTTTTGCTTGCCGCTTCTTTCACAAGCTGTGCGCCCATATTCTCAAACGGATCTTCAAGGTCAATTTCTTTTGCAACGCTCACGCCGTCATGAATAACATTGGGTGCTCCCCATTTCTTGTCTAAGGCAACATTTCTGCCTTTTGGACCAAGAGTGGTCACAACTGCTTTTGACAAAATATTCACGCCTTTGACAAGGGATTGTCGTGCTTCTTCTCCAAATTTTATTTGTTTGGCCATATTAAAAACTCAAAATTCAAAATGCAAAAGTCAAAAGTACAACTTAAAAGTCAAAAGTATTTCCGTTCTAAACTTTTTAATTTTGACTTCTAACTTTTGCCTTTAGCCGACCACGGCTAGGATGTCTTTTTGCTCAACGAGCATCCAATCTTCACCGTTTACTTTTACCTCATTGCCGCCCCATTTTTTATACATTACTTTTTGTCCGACTTTAACAACCATTGACCCTTTTACAATTTTGCCATCATCCATAACGCCCTGGCCAATAGCCATGACCTCACCAACTTGGGGTTTTTCTTTTACTGTATCGGGAAGGATAATACCGCCTGCGGTTCTCTCTTCTGCCTGAAGCGGTTTTATTAATACATTATCGAATAATGGAGCGATATTAATTTTACTTGTTTTGTCAGTCTTTTTTGCCATAATTAATCACTTGAGTTCTTTTACTGCTAATTTATACAAGAAAGTCGCGAGCTTGTCAATAGCCTATAGTGAAATGCTGTGTTTGTCAGTAGAGGCTTGACACATACATTTTTTTTCTATACGCTAAATTCGTGCCCCATAAAAAAGGGGATATATGTCGTTAGGAAAAAACAAAAAATTTCTTCTGCTTGGGTTCGTCGTAATTCTCCTTGTTGCTATTCCGGTGACGATTTACATGGTACAACAGCAACAACAAACTACAACGCGGGCGCAAAAGTCGACAACGCTTTCTTTTGAGCCACCATCTTCTGTATCAGCACCCATTCAAGCTGCTGTAGGCGATCAGGTAGATCTGGATATTATGGTCGATCCCGGTACCAACCAGGTTTCAATCGTCCGTTTGGAAGTAAAGTACGATCCATTAATATTAGAAGCCGTAGCGAATACGCCGACTCTGAATACCGCTATATTTCCTACATTTTTAGAAGGCCCTATTCCCGACCCGACCGGAAAAATTGCGGCAACACTCTCTATTGACAACCCTAGCAAAGCAATTCTAGCAAAGACAAGAATCGCGACGATCTCTTTTAAGGCAAAAGCAACGACAACAGCGCCGACAGAAGTAAGCTATACTGCCCGCACCCAAGCCTACTCAGTTTCAGGACAAGACCAACACAGTGAAGATGTCCTTCTAAAAGGATTGCCTGCATTTATCGCCATTACCGGAGGAGAAGATACCGGACCAGAACCCCCTCCTTCTGATACTGATAAACCACCAGGAGGCGGTGGAGGGAATCCTACCCCGACCGAGCCTCCGGGGATAGGTACAGCAAATCAGAATCCTTCCTGTCAGTCTCTGACTGCTGATACCAAATCGGGTCAAGCACCACTTGACGTTACCTTTACCGTAACAGGATCAGATCTGGACGGAACAATTGAAAAGATTACCTACAACTATGGTGATGGCCAAGTAGAAAATATCACCGAAGGATTGGGGGAAGCGACAATTAGCTCTGAGAGTGCCCATACCTACACTGCTGCAGGCACATATGTCGCGTCAGCGGTCCTGACAGATGACCTCGATGCAACCAGTTCGACCGGTGCGTGCTCGCTCACAATTATCGTACAAGGCGGGATAGGAGCAGGGGATCAGCCAGGAAGCACAACCACAACACCGACTGCAACGCCTGTCATTTCTATGAAACCCACAGGACCTGGTGATATATTTCTTGGCCTTGGCGCGGTGGTCGGCATCATGACAGTCCTCGGCGGCCTCCTCTTCTTCATGCTGTAATCCTATGCACTTCCTTACTTACCCCTTCTCCTAACCTACCACTACTTATTCTCAATCATCGAGAAAAGTGCCTCTTGAGGAAGATCAATCTTTGCAGTAGATAACATTTTCCTTTTTCCCTTTTTCTGCGCTTCGAGTAGCTTATCTTTTCTCGTCCTATCTCCTCCACTCATCTTCTGCAAAACATCTTTTCTGTAGGGTGGTATTTCTTCTCTTGCTATAATATTGCCATTGACCATGCCTTGGATTATTTGGCGGAATTGTTGTCGATCGAGTGTATCTTTTAATTTTTGTGCTTTTTCCCGCGCTTTAAAATTTGCTTCATCTTTATACGCATATTCTGACAAGACGTCAATCGGATTACCATTTATCTGTATCTCGATATTTACCAAATCTGCTTTATTATAACCGATCATTTCATAATCAATACTCGCAAAACCGCTTGAGGCGGATTTTAACTCTGCTGAGAGGCCACGGATAAACATCGAATATGGTAACTCATAGATAAGTACCGCATACGACTCATGATACTGCATATCAAGTAAATTTCCTTTTCTATTTTGGCAAATCGACATTGTTGGTCCAACAAAATTATTTGGAATATAAATCGTGAGTTTCATATAGGGCTCAAACATTTCTTCATCCTTTACTTCGTAGAGAACCTGCGGCATCGTAAAGAGAAGATTTAAATTAAATTCTCTTTTGAGTCTGTCTTTAATGATTTCCGCATGTAATAACCCAAGGAATCCTACTCGATATCCGCTTCCCAAATATGCAGAATATTCTTCACTAAACGTGAGTGAAGTATCATTTAACTCCAATTTACCAAGCGACTCACGAAGATATGCGATATCTTTTGCTTCTCGCGGATAAACGCCGAAAAAAACCATAGGCTTTGGCGTTGTATAACCTGGAAGCGGATCAGTTAGACTATTCTCAAGCATGATCGTATCTCCTACGCGACAATCTCTGATATTTTTAATACCAGTAATAACATAGCCAATTTCACCAGCCCTAAGTGCCTCAGAACTTTTCAAATATGGTGTAAAGAAACCTACTTCTGTTACTTCTGATTTTGCTTTGCTTTGATATAACTGTACTCTCTCATCTTTTCTTATTTTTCCATCAATGATTCGAACATACGTCACAACACCACGATACTCGTCATACGCTGCGTCAAAAATAAGTGCTCGGAGTGGTCTATTTTCTCGTCCTTTTGGAGGAGGAATTTTATCAACAATTGCTTTGAGAACAAGCGGCACATTCTGTCCTGTTTTGGCAGAGATAAAAATTATTTCTTCTTTTGAAAATCCAAACATCTCAACGAGCTCTTTGACAACTGTCTCAGTCTGCGCATTGGGAAGATCGATTTTATTGATAACTGGGATAAGGATAAGATTTTCTCTGACTGCTTCACGGTAATGAGCAACAGTCTGGGCCTGAATTCCCTGGGTTGCGTCAACCAAAAGCACAGCCCCTTCACAAGCAGCCAGAGTCCGCGACACTTCATACGAAAAATCTACATGACCAGGAGTATCAATCAAGTTTAGGGTATAGCTACTAGCGTCTAGGGTATAGTTCATGCGAACGGGTGCGAGCTTGATAGTTATCCCGCGCTCTTTACTTATCGGGTTCTGGTCAAGGAATTGCTCTCCCAATTTGTCTTTAGCAATTGTATTTGTAATCTCAAGCATCCGATCTGACAGCGTCGACTTCCCATGATCCACATGAGCTATTATTGCGAAGTTTCTAATGTGATCTTGTTGCATAATGGTGCTATTGTATCGTATTCAAACCTAGATGTCATTCTGAACGAAGTGAAGAATCTCCCTTCTTTGCGCCTTTGCACCTCTGCATCTTTGTACCTTTCGCCATATGCTACAATATGGAACACTATGCTCAGGATGCAACTAATTGTCCTAACAATTATTGTCGCAGTTTTTGGCATCATCTTCTGGTTCACGCAAAAAAGTACATTTATCAAAAATGGCAACGTATCCCCCACTCCTGTTATTTCTCTTCCAGCTGACGGCATAACGCCACTGATAACACCGACAAGTGCAGACAAGCAGCAACAACTTGCACAATCAAGCGAGATCCAAGGGCCGCCCAAAGCTTCAATGAGTGCGATGCTTAAGACAACCAAAGGAACCATTACTATCTCTCTTGTTGTCAAAGACGCACCAAATGCGATAAATAACTTTATGAGCAAAGCAAAAAGCGGTTACTACAACGGACATACATTTCATAGGGTTGAAGATTGGGTCATCCAAGGAGGAGACCCAAAAAATGATGGTACGGGTGGCGGGGCATTTGTCTCTGAGTTAAATGCTAAGCCATTCATCACAGGCTCTGTAGGTTTTGCTGCATCAAGCGCGATGCAGGTGGGGCAGGGACAACGCGTGTCCAATGACTCGCAATTCTTTATCGTGAAGCAAGACTCAGACCACTTAAGTGGCCAATATACCAACTTCGCCACGGTGACAAATGGCATGGACGTTGTCAACAAAATACAAATCGGAGACAAGATCCTAGGAATAACAATCAAATAGGACTTAAAGGACAGAACTGAGAGGAATATATTTCAGCTTAAAGGCCTCAGCAACCGCTTCATAGACAAGCTTCCCATCAATTGTATTGACACCTTTTGCCAGCGCTGGATCATCACTGACCGCCTGCTTTATCCCTTTATTTGCCAGGTTCAATGCATATTTTATCGTCGCATTGGTCAACGCAAGCGTTGAGGTATATGGCACAGCACCTGGCATATTGGTTACGCAATAATGCACAATATCATCAACGACGTACACCGGTTCAGTATGTGTTGTCGGCCGCGACGTCTCAAATGAACCTCCTTGATCTATTGAGACGTCAACCAGTACCGATCCTTTTTTCATCGTCTTAAGCATTTTTCGAGTGATCAATTTCGGCGCTTTTGCTCCTGTTATCAGCACACCTCCAACTACCAAATCCGCTTTTGTAACAGCTTCAGCAATCGCCAAAGGATGCGATACAGCAGTTGTCAACCTACCGGCAAAAACATCATCCAAATAGCGAAGCCTTTCTAAATTACGACCAAAGATTGTGACACGCGCGCCAAGCCCCACTGCCATTTTTGCTGCGTTGGTACCCACAACCCCAGTCCCCAAAATAACAACCTCACCCGGTAACACTCCAGGCACACCAGCAAGAAGCCTCCCTTCACCACCATTAGGCTTTTGCAGGAACCAATTTCCAACTTGTATTGCCATCCTTCCCGCCACTTCACTCATCGGCGTCAAAAGCGGCAGAGACCCGTCAAACAACTCAACTGTCTCATAGGCAATACCGGTCACTTTTTTGGAAAGGAGCATTTTTGTCACTTCTTCCTCGGCAGCCAAATGAAGGTATGTATAGAGAATGAGTCCTGGTCTATAATATTTAAACTCACTCTTCTGCGGCTCTTTTACTTTGATGATCATCTCTGCTTTTTTATATACATCTGCTGCTTTAAATCCGACTTTTGCACCTACTCTTTTGTACATCTCATCTGAAAAACCGCTATTTACACCAGCTTTTTTCTCAACCAGAACCGTATGCCCAGCAACAACCAATGCATCTGCGCCGTAAGGAGTTAAGCCGACTCTGCTTTCACCAATTTTTACTTCTTTGACTGTCCCGACAATCATTACAGAGAAATAATACTCCCCAAAACTCATCCATGTCAAGACTTTTTTGTCTTAAGCTATCTGAATACAAAATATTTTATGAAACATCATTATTTATCAGTATAATTATATTTTCCCTATTGACAAGTAATATAGATGGTGATAATTTTAGGTTAAATTAATTCATCACATGGATAATGCTGGCAAGCCAATCAAAAACTTCCTCGAAATCCCCTACGATGAACTGGAAGAGATGAATCTTCAGGCGAAGAAAAAACGCGACACCTTGGATCAAAAAACGCAAGAGAAAGAGTATAGAGAGTACCTCACAAAAGAAAAACGGGTAAAAGCAGTAACGCTTTGCTTCTCAAACATAGAGGGGAGACTCCACATGCTTGACTATGATAAGAAATTTCTCCTCGAGTCTTCGGAGAATCTGACATTTGATGGGTCATCTATTCGCGGATTTACCGCCCAGC
>CAZSQB010000013.1:0-20202 GCA_964608945.1 uncultured Gammaproteobacteria bacterium | reverse complement strand
TACTCCAGATGTCTTAAAGACACAAAACTTCCTCTATCAGGAGGTGGCGCCGTGAGAATTATAAACTGATTTAATGAGAAAGTTAAGAGGCGATTATTACAGCTTCTTGAGCGTCTGTGCTATGGCTATTTCCGTTTTGCCAGCGTACTGATTCCCACCTTTGAGCAAGAGTCAAATCAGAATCCGCAAATATGAGCGGTGAGCCATCTTTGTCGACGCCTTCAGATCGATATACTCGTGGCGTATAATGATAATATACATCATCTATAAATCTTGATAGGGCCCAATGAGAAAATCCAACCTCCACAATTTCTACATCTGGATCTGAAGCAATGGATGGTAGTTCATCTGGATTTTCAAATTTTGGAACAACAAATATATATTCTGCCCCATCATCGAATAGTTGTGGATGGTCTTCTCTTTGTTCGTGAAAACGACGATGAAACCCAAAGGTTTTCCTGCAGAAGTTATAACTTTCCTTCTGCGTTGTATATTCGACAAAAGCTGATATTTTTGGTGAACCTGAAGCACCTCTCCTTATCAAAAAACCATCGGGTGAGGAGATACGTCTCACGTTTCCATCTTCATGAAACCGGCGAAGACCTTTGTGTCCGAACGGATATTTGACTTCCTCTACTCTGCCTGTCTGCATACGAGCAAAGAAATCTTCAGACCGCTCGATATTTAAGAGAATTCTGTCAGGAAACACACGCTGTGAAAGAATATGAAATGCCATATCTGCAAAGATCTCTCCAGCAAGTGCATCTATAAAACTTTCCCTATTTTTTGCTATGTCAGGTATCTCAACTATTGCAGCTTTGTACGTATTAAAGAATGCATTCGTTTGTAGGTAATTATCAAATATCTCTTTTGGATACTCTGCCTCAATTGGTTCGACAGTGCCACTAGCAACTTCTGCGTATTGTTGCGCAGTAAAACTTCTAAGAAGAATACCAGGTGGCACAAAGTCTTTGTGCTCTAGCATCACATGAGCAGTCACCTCAGGATCTTCCTGATGTTGCATGCGCATAATAGGAGGTAGCTTAGATGATTCATATATTGCAAAATAACCATCATCATCAATCTCTGTTTCTCTATGGGCAGCATCACTGCCATATTTTCTAAGAGCACTATGGATTTCACTTCTTGCAGCACTATTATATGGTTCTATAATCATAGATTTATGTATGCAGTCGCTGAGATTATAGCAGGTGCAATCACTTAAATAAACTTACGGCACGGGGAATTTAGTACAGAAGAGGCGGACTTCTTTGGCAATTGCAGCTAATTTTTTATTTTTTGCAATCTTCGCTCGATACTCTTTCATAAGCGAAGACCGTTTTTCTCTTGTAGTGAGCTTGTCGAATCTATTATCATCCTTGGGAACATTCCAACCTTCGACCTCTTTTATCGCCTCGTTGTACCAAGCAGCGATTTTTTTCATATCCCGCTCTTTCATCCCGCGAGTTGTGATCGCAGGTGTACCAAGGCGAATGCCTGATGCAAAAAGTGGCGGCATGGTGTCACCCGGAACGCCATTGTAATTTAAAACAATTCCCGCTGCTTCAAGCGCGATTGCAGCCACTCTACCATTTACCTTTTTGTTTCGAAGATCAATGAGAATAAGGTGGTTTTCTGTGCCACCCGAGACGAGATCGAAATCATATTTTTTTAATTCCTCTGCGAGTGCTTTTGCATTCGCGACAATCTGCTGCCCATATTTTTTAAACTTTGGCGTTGCCGCCTCTTTCAAAGCAACAGCTATAGCGGCCGTCTGATTGTCATGCGGCCCGCCTTGCAGACCAGGAATAATCGCTGTCTCGATCTTTTGCGGAAGCGCTGGATTTTTCTTCAAGCCTTTTTCCGTGACCATGATGAGTGCGCCGCGTGGTCCGCGTAGTGTTTTGTGTGTTGTTGTCGTAATGATGTGTGCATATGGAACAGGGCTTGGATGCACGCCTGCCACAATGAGTCCTGCAATATGAGCAATATCAGCCATCAAGTACGCGCCTACTTTGTCGGCAATCTGTGCAAAACGCTTAAAATCAATCTTTCGCGGATAGGCTGTGAAGCCACAGATAAGAAGCTTTGGCTTTTCTTTGAGGACTTGTTTTTCGATTTCATCGTAATCAAGCGTTTCTTTTTTTTCATCAAGCGTATAGTGGGCAAACTTGAATAAGCGGCCGGACAAACCAAGCTTGTGTCCATGAGTGATATGCCCACCATAGGCAAGCGACAAACCCATAAGTTTCTCGCCGTTTTCAAGCACAGCAAAATAGACTGCAGAGTTGGCAGGAGCACCTGAAAGGGCCTGCACGTTCACATACGGTACTCCAAAGAGTTTTTTTGCCCGCTCCTGTGCGAGCATCTCGACCCGATCGATGACTTCATTGCCTTGATAATAGCGTTTTTTCGGAAAACCTTCTGAATATTTGTTGGTAAGTACAGTGCCGAGTGCCTCCATGACTGCAAGAGATGTATAGTTCTCAGAGGGGATCATTTCGAGGACATCACGTTGTCGCATTTCCTCAGCCTTGATCAATTTGTAGATTTGTGGGTCGGTTTTTTTTAGATTTTTCATCTGGATGCTAATTTCTTCGAATTATAATAATGCGAATGTATCCGAATTATTAGAATTAATTCGTACTATTTCAATTCGTAATAATTCGCATCTCAACATGACGAGTATACCCAGATTTTCCCGTTTTGGCAAGTAGAATACTCTGTAAATCCTATAATACTAGAAGTTATCACACATGTTTGTTATAATTTCAACAATATGTCAGTCCGGAAAGAGGTTCTAAGCGCGTTACGAAATAGAGCAAAAGAAGGAATAATCCCTTTGAGCAAAAGAGGTGGAAGAGAGGCAGAAGAGCATCTAGTTGTTGGTCGGGATGAGTATGAACAAGCTCGGGGAGCAGTTCTAGAACATCAGTTGAGTAGATTTTATAATGTTGCAATTTTTGGCAGCGCTCGTCTTGACGAGGACAGTAAAGAATTCAAGTTCGTTTCTGAGTTGGCAAAGAGCCTTGTTGAAGCCCGTGATGTGGATATAATGACAGGTGGAGGTCCGGGAATAATGAAAGCAGCAATCATAGGAGCATATCAGGCCATAGCAGAAGCGCAAGTTAATGGAAAAAGGCTTAAATCAAGACGTCACGGAATTAGAATCAATGATCTTCCTATTGAAGAGAAAGCCGGTGAGCATCTCAGCTTTTCTAGCACACACAATGAGTTTTCTACAAGACTTCAAGAATTTATTGACAGATCACAAGCCGCATATAATGCCCCTGGGGGAATAGGTACTTTGCTTGAACAATTAATACTTGTGCAGTCTAGACAGGTCGGACATCTTGAACCTGAATATATTTTAATGGCTCATTCCTTTTGGGAACCAGTGGTCGAATCATGGAATAACGCTTTTTACTACAATAGAATTGCCCAGGATGAGACTCCACTCATCACTGAGGCAGACCTACATATCATCCGCTTCTCAGACAATATTCCAGACATTGTAGACCATATATCACAAGGGTACGATCAATGGAAAACGCTAAGAGAACAAGTTCGCGTGATAGAATAATTTAACCCTCATACCTAGCAGCAGAAATTGAATGTCCTCAATGGTCATTTTGTAAGCGTTACAAACGAGTACTTATACTCCTCGAACTCATGTTCCTCTTTCTCGATCACTTTTGTAAACATCGAATACTCAGGAAAAAAAACGTCTGCATCAAATGTTGCATCGACAATGGTTAGATAAAGTCTATCGGCAAGTGGCATTGCTTGTTCAAAAATCTGCCCACCGCCGATTATGAATATTTCGTGTTCAGTATTAAGTATTTGGTATTTAGTATCAAGTATACTTTTTTCTTTATACTCACTACTAACATCTATCCCTTCTTGCAAAGAATGAACAACAGCCACCCCGTCTGGTTTAAACCTCTCATCACGTGTTATGACCACGTTTAAACGATTCGGCAACGCATGGCCGATTGACTCAAAGGTTTTCCTTCCCATGATAATCGGGTGGCCAGAAGTAAGTTGTTTAAACCGCTTTAAATCCTCAGGAATGTGCCAGAGAAGCTTGTTATCCTTCCCCAGCTCCCTATTTTTCCCAATCGCTGCAACAATACTAATGATAAACTTTCCCATATTCTCTAACATTATTATAAGTAAAACTCTATAGCAGAATACACAGTAAAATATTATCTATGTATTAGTGTATTAATACATTAATAAACAAGGATATGATCTTCACCCCTACGAAAACCACTGTTTGACAAATTTTGAGCCTCTCCTTGGGGTCTTACCTCGGAGATATTTTTCGTGATCTGCTTTTGCCTTTTTCTCGGCTTTTTCTAGAGCTATTTTTAAACCTCCATTTCCCTCCTCAAGAATCTGCTTTATCTTTGAGACAGTTGTCGTGCTTGTTTTTGCCTTCATTGCTACGGTGCGGACATCAAAACCTTCCCAGAGCAAATTTGCAATATGCCATCTTCTTTTCAGCATTCTGAGTTCTGATTTTGTTAACAAATCTTTTATAACTTTCTTTGCCTCATCAAGATTATCAAGAGAATTTAATATCTCATATAAAAAATGTATCTCGCGAAAATATGCCTTTTCCTTAACTTCTTCCCTTGGCTTACCCATAAGCTGTTGTGTTTTAATGTATTAATACATTAAAACTAGGATAATTTTAATTTACCATTTTACTTCTTTTTCTACAACCTCACGGACGTTTGGTAATAGTCTATATCTGTGAAGCTTAACAATCTCTATCCATTCGGGCGTCACTTCTGCTGTCGGCTGCAGCTGTCCGGAGTATTTTTTACAGACAAATACTTTCCAGGAAAATCTCTCTGTCTTTCCGTTCTTTCGTTTGATATCTGCAAAAAAATGATTGCTCGGGTAGTCAATAAGATCAGTTTCAGATGTTATTAACCCTGTTTCTTCATGTAATTCACGAACTGCTGCTTGTTTGTAAGTTTCATTTTCCTCCACCCGTCCAGATGGAAGACCGTAGGTTCCTGTTTGGTGGCTGGCGGCTTCTTCGTGCCTGACTAAGAGCACCTTCTTATCGCGGATCACCAATACTCCGACTGAGGAGACAGTATGCATAGTTTTGTTTATTCAGCAGAAGTTTGCTTGCCCTCGTATAGACCTCCGGCGACGGTTAGTTCACCTTTTAATAGTGGGTGGGGGTCGTAGTTTTCGAGGGTCACGTGTTCTGGGCGGAAGTCATCAAGACTTTTTACTCTTTTGTCGATCGAAACTTTTGGAAACTCTTTTGGTTCTCTTTTGAGCTGTTCTTTTACTTGCTCAATATGATTTTCGTAAATATGCGCATCGCCAAAGGTATGGACAAATTCACCCGGCTTGTAGCCAGCAATTTGTGCCAAAACTAATAATAGTAATGAATAACTAGCGATATTAAATGGTACGCCGAGGAAGAGGTCTGCACTTCGCTGATAGAGTTGTAGATACAACTTCCCGTCTTTCTGGCTTACCTGATACATGTTGTGGCAGATCGGAAATCGCGAAGCGTCCTCGTAGGTTGCCATGGTATATAAGTATTCCGGATTCCAGGAGGTAACAATCAAATTTCTCGCATCCGGATCGTCTTTTAGTTCTTTAAGGACCCAGCCAAGCTGGTCAATTGTCCGACCAGATCGAGTCGGCCACTTTCGCCACATTTCGCCGTAAATCCGGGGCAAATTTCCCCATTTTCTCGAAAATTCGTCATCATCTTTTATTTTTTGGATAAACTCGTCTTTACTTATCTCTTTTTGCTGTGTACTGTTTGCTTTTTGCTTAAATATCTTAAACGGATAATCGTCCCAAATATGCACGTTGTTATCTACGAGGTATTTGATGTTGGCCTGTCCTGACATGAACCAACAGAGTTCATGGATTACTCCTTTCCAGTAGACTTTTTTCGTCGTCAGAAGAGGAAACCCTTTTGAGAGATCGTAGCGCGTCTGTCTGCCAAACACGCTATATGACACCGACCCAGTTCCACGATCAGTGTTTTTTACGCCGTTATCAAGCACATCCTGCAGCAAATCTAGATACTGGAACTCTGGATGTTTCTGTGGGGTTTTCACTGCACTACAGTAGCAAAAAATTATTCAGCAAACAAGAGATAAAAATAGATCAGTTCTGCTGTGGAGGGAAACCGAGATGCTCTTCGATTAGTTTTACTCGTTTTTGTAACCTCATATCATCTCTATTAAGCATGCCTAACATAGTTTCAGTATTTTTCTTCATCTTTCGAATATCTCTTTGCATAGACTTTATGGGTTTAATTTCTTTCTTTACGGTTTTAATATCGTTTTTAATGTTCTCAACATCATCTTTTATAGGTTTCAGTTCTTTTGCTATTGTCCCCCTAAGTTCTAATCTCAAATCAGTCCTTACTGAGTCAGATTCAGTTTTAACAATCTTCTGAATTTCCTGTAAGTCATTTTTCGTTAACATAGAACAACAATAGACTTTTTATATGAGGTTTTCAAGAAGACTAACTAGATCATGTCACGTTTTTTTTGTTTTTGCTGGCTTAACAAAGAGAAGCATTGCATTAATTATCCCTACGAAACAAGGACCATTATCCAAAAAGCGACGCTCTCATTACTAATATACTAGTATATTAGTGGTTAAATCATACTTGTTTCTCTTTTTTTGTCGCGCTGACGCGGCCGCCTTGCCATTGGCCACGATACATACTGCCACCACCTTTGACTTCTTCAAATTGCACATGAACAAATCGTGCACCCATTTCAATAGTTACTGAAATTGGCCCTTCATTCTTCATGCCAAATGTCACAGGACCTGAGTAGCCTGGAGCAACGTTTCCTGTGCGAAGAAACAAACCGCTACGGAATGTCGTGGATCGGGGCTTAAAGTTTGCGGTTAGATCTTGCGGGAGATTAAAACTCTCAATTGTTTTAACAAGATAAAAATCCCCAGGGTAAAAGGTGATTGTTCGCTTTTCTCCCTCAACATATTTCTCAACAAGCTCAATATCAGCAGTTCTTCTCTCTGTTTCACCCAAAAACGCATCGCCTGTTATCTTATACACCTCACCAAGTCGCAGATCAAACCCAGCGCCTTCGGGATTGTTAAGCTCTCTTTCTGATAAGCCTTCAACGAGTTGTTGCGTCTTCACCAATTCAAGTAAGATCTTAGGTCCTAAAATCATAAGTAACTTAAGTTACTTAGGTAACCTATGTTGGATTCTCTTTCGAAAAAGGCTCTCCGTAAACCCTCCTTCCTCGATGAATTTCTTTTCTGCAGCGGCAATCTGTCGGCTCAATAGAAATGTTAGCTGATGGCAGAGGGTAAAAAGGAGATTTGCGGCTTCAATAGGTAACTTAGGTAACGTAAGTACCTTAGGAGACTCAAATCTTGTAGCTTCTATTCCCAACTGACGGTAAATGACTATTTGAGGATGGTTTTTTTGCCAAATTTCAAGCTTCTTCTGACGTAAAAAGTCTTCAAAATCGCTGATTAACTCCTCAACTGAGCTTTCAGCTACTCCAAGTAACTTTATCTCTCCCTTTTTTAAGGTCCTTCCTTGTGCGACTCCTTCAACAATATTTTGTTTGCCAGATCTCGCCGCTTGCACCATTTGGTCGTGAGTACGAGAAAATTTGCTTATGAATAAATCACAGAACTCCACATTTAAATCCTGAACAACCTCTGCGTAGCGGTAGGTCAGTAAGTATTTATGCTTCGGCAACATAGGTAACTTAAGTATCCTAAGTTACTTAGGTAACTTATTGATTATCTCCTCAGTAATCTCTTCTACTTGCCTCTCGCCGTCTATCACCACAAACTGATCCGGGTATTGCTGTATGAGCCAGTCGTAAATGCCTGCGATTTTGGCAATTTTTTCTCTGTCCTCATAAATGTCCATTTGTTTATCCATGTGGGATAGTCGCTTCATAGCAGTATCTGGCGAGATCCTAAGATAAAACGTCATATTTGGCATGAGGAACTGATGATACATAGATAAAATGCTCTGCTCAACAAGCAGCCACTGCGATGTCTTTTCAATGTCCAGAGCCCCCTTGTCAAAAATGCCATACGCGACCGCTGACCAGATATAACGATCAATAATGACATCATTCCCTTTTTTTAATTGCTCAATAATCTCAAGCTGCTGTACTTGTCGGTTGGCAGAAATAAGATACTGAAGTGTGACTGGTGGGACTTTTGACTCGCCTGAGAGAATTCTACGGACAAACAGCCCAATCTCGCCCTCAAAGGGATTTTTGATCATGACTTTTCTCCCCTTTTGCTCCAACCGCTCTTTAATTCTTTCTACTTGTGTTGACTTGCCGCTGGCGTCAATCCCCTCCAATGCGATGAACAGTCCGGGATAAGAGTTTCGCTTAAATTCGATGTCGAATTCTAGGTGATATTTCATAAATTTTTGACGGTAGATGGTAGAAGGTGGAAGATAGTAATTAGAGGGTGGAAAATTGAAGATAGAATCTATCCTCTACCTTCCATCCTCTACCCCTACTTTCTACCATCTATCTTCTATCGTCCATATGGATCTTGCTCTCCTGCGGTCCACTCTGTATCGTGTATTTCGCGTTCTTCTTTTTGCTATACGGTATATCCGCGGGGCTTGAAAGTTCTTCAAATGTCATTGCGCAAATCCGCATACCGACTGTTAATGCAACTGCCATACGGCCTAAATTGCCAAGCTCCAAAACGCAATTTCCATCCCACCCTGGATCAAAGATTGATGCTGTGGAGTGAACGACAATTCCCAGTCTGCCAAGCGAGGAACGACCCTCAAGTCTTCCCATAATATTCTCAGGGATCGTTACTTTCTCCAATGTTACCGCGAGAACAAAATCTCCAGGCTGCATAATAAATTGCCCACCATCCGGAACGACAATCTCCTGCGTAATTTCATTGCTATAATCTTTTTTCGCAGGGTCAATATATGGCTTTTTGCTGTGCTCAAAGACTCGAAATGTGTTGCCAAGGCGAAGATCAATAGAACAGGACCCAAGTTGTGTCGCGAAATCAAGAGAAGGTACAATCGTAATCTCTCCGTCTTTCAACAATCGTTTGATATCCCGATCAGAAAGAATCATGAGCTCTATTATAGGGGTAAAGCGTTTTATTGACAATTGCCTTGTTTGGCTTCATTATATAGAGAGCAATGAACGAGTTTTCTTTTTTACGAAATAGCCTTACCCTCATGGTCACGAGTTTGGTCATTGTCTTTTTGCTATCAATCTCACTCATCATCGTTCACGACACGAATAAATACCAACAGGAAGGAAGCGTTCTGCAGGCACAGACAGGAAGCCCGACGCTTACCTGTTCTCCTTCTACAATAACATTAACAACGCAAGGGCAGCAGCTTCGTGCAACACTCAAAAATGCAAAAGGAAAAGCAATCGATAACAAAAGTATTAAATGGAAATCAGATATTGCAAAAGAAACAATAAGCATCAATCCGGACTCAGACAAAACAAATAAGAATGGCGTTTCGCGTACCACGGTAAAAGCAAAAAATGAAGCAGCGGTAAGCTCGGTTGGCACAATCACCGCAGTGTATACTGATAATAAAAATGTCACGTGTCAAATAGCGGTCGGTAGCTTAGGAGAAGATGACGGGAGTCAGAGTGACGGCAGCCAGGATAACGGGAGTGAAAACGACACAGATAATTCAACAGATAACACAGAAGATAATACAGACAATGACGATGATACGCAATCTCCCGATGAAGAAGATGAAGAAGCACCGGCTCCTGAGGATCCGGGGAATTTAGGCAAAAAAGAGACTCGATTGGCGTTTACGGTTTTTTTGCATGGCATCGGCAAAGGCGGCGATAACTTAGGACCAAATGCTGCTGGCAACCAAAACCCTCTAACGAAAACTATTCCTGTTGTCATCGATGTGTTGAGAAATGCAAATCTGAAGATTGAAAAAACCCTTAAGACTCATGCTACCTATGACCCAGCAATTGGCGGATATAAAATAATGAGTGATGTAAAAAATCTTCCAGAAGGACGATATCGTTTTCGAGTAAAAACGAAGAAGTTCTTAGAAGAGATTACTCTTGAGGCAGAGGAAACGAAACATGATAAAAAAACTGATGTCCCCGCAATCTATCTTGAAGCAGGCGACATGAACGATGACAGCCATCGAAATATCCTCGACTGGAGCATCCTCATCGGCTGTTATAGCGATTTTGAGCCACCTGACGATTGTGATGCTCAGAGAAAAATCCAGGCTGATCTTACAAATGACATGCAAGTCAACGCGGAGGACCTCAGCTTATACTTGCGAGAAAGTGCAGACGAATCAAGACCCAAACTATAATACCCCCGAGCCTTGACAGTACGCTTGTTTTTCCTTACCCTAGAAAGAGATGAACTTCCTACATATGCCCTGGCAGAAACTGACAGGCACCAAGCGCGCACGGCTGCTTAGCCTCCTTAGTCTCGTTATCCTCCTCATCGTTGTCCCACTCACTGTTCTTATGTCGCAGCAAGAACAAGAACTCCGACAACAAGCTGCGTCGCGGAGATCCGATCCCTCAACTCGCGAGCCCAGGAAAAAAGGCTATGTTGAAGGTATTGTGCTCGTGAAGTACAGAATGGGTGTCAATGCGACAGTTGCCAAAGCAAGTGTTGAGAAGCGCTTAAAGAAAAAGAAGGGACGAAAAATAAAAAGACGGCTTGAATATATTCCGATTGAGGAAATAGAAGTGCCTGTTGGAGATGAAGTAAATACCATTGCAGAGTTGAAGCAGGACCCAAACATTGAATACGCCGTACGTGACGCGTACGTGCAAGCGGTAGCAACCCCCGATGATCCAAATTTTGATAAGCAATACGCTCTTCGCACTATTAAAGCCCAATCAGCTTGGAATGAAACACAAGGCAAAAATGTCGTGGTTGCGGTCCTTGATACTGGCATAGACGAAAATCACCCAGACCTCAAAGGCAAAATAGCAGGCAGGAAAAACTTCGCTTACCCCGAGAAACCGCCTGATGATCTTTCAGGCCACGGGACGCATGTTGCCGGCATCATTGCCGCAAAAACAGATAATAATGAAGGTGTCGCGGGAGCCTGCCCGCAGTGTAAGCTCCTGAATGTAAAAGTCCTGAAAAACAATGAGCAAGGAACGATGTCTGTTGTTGCCGATGGTATTGCCTGGGCGGCACAACAAGAAGGGGTAAAAGTAATTAACTTGAGCGTCAGCGGCAATAAACCAGATGTAAACGGCGATGAACAAGGTGGCGATTTCTTGGAAGATGCGATAAACGAAGCGTGGAACAAAGGCATTGTTGTCGTTGTCGCAGCAGGGAATGATGGAACAAGTCAAAAAACGTATCCTGCAGCATATGACAATGCAATTGCCGTCGCCGCAACGACAAGAGATGACAAGATAGCCAGTTTCTCAAACTTCGGCAAAGACTGGGTCGATGTTGCTGCACCAGGCGATGATATTTACTCTACCATCCCTCCACATGTAAGTCGCAATGAGGGTACAGCAAAATATAGATTCATGAAAGGGACATCAATGGCAGCGCCACTTGTCTCAGCGACCGCAGCGCTCGTCATTGCAAAGGATTCAAATCTCACACCGTCGCAGGTTCGCAGTAAATTAGAGCAAACCGCAGAAACTGTCGGCAATAAAGTGAAGTTTGGTCGTATCAATGCTGCAAAAGCAGTCGGCGCGAGCACTGCTGATATTTCGCCTACAGGCAACATCCTTCCCCCTTGCGATGATACCACTGACGAGAATGGGAATCAGAATAACAACCAAGACAATAAGGGTAATAAAAATAACAATAATAATAACAAAAACGACAAGAAGGATAGCAAGAAAGATGATAAGAAAGAAAACAAGAAGAAAGATAATAAGAAAAAATCCGATAAAAAGAAAGGCAGAAACAGCAAAAAAAATGCTGCGAAAAAAGATGGGAAGACCACCCCAACGAGAACTTCCTCGCAAGCTGTCGCAAATGAAGATTGTCTTAATGAACAAGAACAAGAAGAAGCACTGGAAGGCGACGGCACAATTCTTGTAGCCACCGTGGGCTTGCACGGTATCGGCCGCGGCGGAGATAATGCCAATCCAAATATCACCGGCACGACAGATCCAGTGACACCTGAAAGAGATCTGATTGTTGAAATATTTGACGCGAATAATGAAGCTGTTGCGAGCACCATTGGCCCAATCACCTTTGATAAAGCTACCGGCTTATTTACTGGTGAAATCGGCATTGATGGACCACCAAGCGGAATCTATACAATTCTTCTGAGATCGCCAACCTACTTGCGTCGTCGCATCGATTATGCATTCCCTCTGAAAGAAAAAGAGATCAACGAACTTCCGAAAGTCAGCCTCACTGCTGGCGACGTCAACGACGATAACGCTGTGAATATTTTGGATTTCAATATCCTTACTGAATGCATCGGCATGAATAGCCCAGAGGAACCAGAAGAAAATGAAGAAGAAATCATTGCAATCTGCACAGAACAGGATCAGATCGACTCGGACCTGGATGACAATGGCGAGGTAAACGCTCTTGACCTTAACCTTTACCTTCGAGAATTGCTAACGCGACCAGGACGATAACCTAGACGGTAGATGATGGAAGGTAGAAAGTAGTGATACTATCTTCTATGCTCTACCATCTATCGTCAAATCGTCCTGCTATTGACAAGCTCTGTTCTGTTTATTACGCTAGTAGTAATGGATACCAACCCAGTAACTCGTGTGTGGCAGTTGCTAACCGGCACGTCAAGAGCAAGAACATTAAGCTTTCTCGCGCTTCTTATTCTCGTTGCAGTCGTCCCGCTCACCCTCTCCCTCACCAAGGAATCAACTGACCTTCGCCAAAGAGCTGCTGAGCCCACGACAACAGGTACGCCTGGAGGTACTACTGGACGATCAATCACCTGCTCGCCAACCAGTATTACGTTGACAACACAGGAGCAAACACTTACCGCGACATTTAGGAATGCAAAAGGTGAAACGCCCAAGGGAAAAACAATTCTCTGGCGATCGAGTCTGTCAGATAATCAAATTAGTATTTCAAATAAGAGTCCGAATACGAATAGAAGCGGCGTTGTAACAACGAAGGTTAAGGCGAAAAACCAGAATGCTGTTGGTAAGGCTGGAACTGTTACTGCAGTTTTTGACAACGACAAGAATGTGAAGTGTACGACTACTCTCCTCTCAGGACAAGGAGGGGGCGGAGAACCGTCCGCTGCCCCAACCCCGACGCCAACTGTCATTCCTGTCACCATTCCTCCTGGCATTGGTCAATCCTGCCCAAATGTCCCGACAGCCTCCATGCTTATTATCGACCGGTCAAACAGTATGGCGCGTCCTGCAGGCGCTACGCGCGCTGAGATGGAGGCAGATGAGCTTGCACAGACTGACGCAGATGCAAACCGCGACAATACAAAACCCGAAAAAGCGAATTCTAAATTCAGGGCGGCAAAGGAAGCGGCAAAACTCTATGTCGACACGCTTTCGAGTAACAGTCAAGGCAGCAAAATCGGCGTCGTCAGTTTTGCCAACGAAGGAAGACTGGATACAAATTTCAGCAGTGATTTTCCGTTGGTAAAAAACAAAATCACCGATCTTAAGATGAAATTCTCAACCTGCATCGTCTGTGCTGTCAATGAGGCAAATAAAGCGTTTGCCACGAATGCTGATCAGAATCTCAAACCAGTGGTCATCTTGCTGACAGACGGAATAGCCAACTACCTTGAAAATAGCAAAGGACGAAACTTAGTTCCCCATGATCGCGCGGAAAAAGCAACGCTTGACGCGGTACGAGCTGGGTATGCAGCAAATAAAGCCACATATTATGTCATAGGACTTGGAAAAGACGTGAATGCAAATTTTCTTAAGCAAATTGCACAAGAGACTGGCGGCAAGTATTACTCCTCCCCAAGTACCGAGCAGTTAAACAGTATATACCAGGAAATCGCGTCTCTTGTCGGAAAGGGGTCTATCTCAGGATACGTGTTCTCAGACGTCAATGGCAATAAAACCTGGGATAAGGGCGGCAATGAAAAACCACTCCTCAACTGGACTGTCTATCTCAAAGATGGCAATGGTACTATAATTCAACAAACAACATCAGATGACAATGGATACTATATCTTTACAAAAGTATGCAATGGCACGTACACGATATCAGAAGAAGTCCAACCTGGATGGACTGTCATATTACCGCCAAACAACCGCTACGATATCAATATGACTAACGGAAGTGTTATCAAGGATCAAAACTTTGGCAACAAACCAGGAGGCGTTGGGTTACAATTTGACATTATCCTCCATGGCGTAGGCAGCGGTGGCGATACACCTAACCCAAATATCAGCACACTAACGAATAAGGACCTCAAGACCCCTGTGCGAGAGCTTAATGTCCAGATATTTGATACAAATAACATAAAAGTTGTTGAGACGAACGGCCCAATCACCTACAATCAAGCAGTAGGCAATTTCACAGGATCAATAGATATCGGAAATAGCTTTGTCGCTGCCCAGGCAGGAGCTTCTGCGAACAATAATAAACCGGATTGCAACAAAAAAGAGAATAAGAATAAAAAAGAATGTAAAGATGAGGAAAAAGTCGACTGCAAGAAAAAGGCAAATGAAAACAAGAAAGAATGTAAGGATGACAAAAAGAAACCGAAGCAGGACTTCAATCTCGCTTGCGAACCTGAAACTATTCTCCTAACCACCCAAGTACACCCCTTGACGGTGACATTAACCAATAAAAACGATCAGGCGCTCTCCGGTAAGAAAATAACCTGGGAGGTCAACCAGAGTACGAATAAAGTAACGTTTTCGGAGAAAAAGTCTACAACAACCAGTGAAGGAACGGCAACGACCAACATATCTGTTAAAGATGCTAAAGATAATGGCCTGAAGACGACGATTACTGCAAAATTTGTTGATGGCTCAGGGAAGAACGCAACCACGAAAGCGAAATGCGAAATCAAAGCGACAGAAGACGGCGGTGGTGTTGGGCCAGGTGTATACACGATCAAAGTAAAAACGCAGAAATACCTACGCACACTTGTCCCTGGTACCCACAATATAAAAAATGGGGAAGGCTATGCTGTACCACAATTCCAGATGGTGGCAGGAGACGTCAACGGCGACAACCTCTTAAACGTCCTTGACTACAATATCCTGACAGACTGCTACAGCGATCTGAAGCAACCGTTATCATGCCCTGATCCGAATAAAAAATTCATCTCAGATCTGACTGATGACGGCAAGGTAAATGCATTTGATTACAATCTCTTTATCCGTGAGTTGCCTCCAGTCGGCGACTAGTCGGGGGAGACACTTGACAAGAGAGTAAATGTATACTGTAATACATGTGTAGTAGTTTTTATGTCTAAAAAAACAATCGGCTTAATAGTTGGCCTTCTCGTCACAACAGGAGTGCTTCTCTTTGTTGCGCTCTCAGCCAAGCAACCGACACAACCAAAACAAACCACGATAAGCAATCAACCAACCCCTACTCCTGTTGAACAATCAACACTCACGCTCTCGCCCAACCCTGCCACCCTTACATCGGGTAATTCAGGAATCATAGATATCATCATTGATACCTCAGTAAATGAAGTCAAGGGAGTAGAGCTTGAGATGGCATACGACCCCGAAGCCTTAACTGCTGTTACCGTTACACCTGCAGAATTCTTTCCAACGCCAGTCATTCTTAAAAACAATATCGATAGACAGACTGGGCGGATTACCTTCGCACTTGGACTTCGACCTTCGCAAGTGCCTATCACAGGGATTGGTAAAGTCGCGACCATTCGTTTCACCAAGGCGACAGGAGCTACCGGAACAACAGAGATTGAAATCTTACCAAATTCATTGGTAGCAGCAAAGGGAGTGTATAATTCAGTACTCAAGTCCGCGACCGGTGCAACAATTGACCTGACATCTCCTACAGGAACAGCTCCTGTGACAAAAGCGTCACCTTCCCCAGCACAATAACTTTATTTGGTACCGCCTTTTTCCCACTTCACACTCTTTAATAAAGAAGCGTACACATCATCCTCCATTGCAATTGTTAAATCATCAAGTTCTTTTTTTGTAGGATTTCTCCTTTGAAATCGGACAAATGGCAGGTCTTCTATGATCGCAAGTGGCTGCTGCTCATTTCCTTCTCCCATGACAGTTACTGCGCAAGTCGCGAGCGAATCAGCAATATTTGTCTTTTCAGCTTGAAGCTTTCTGCCAAAAATATCAGGTTTACCAATATAGCTATTTAAGGCTTCAAATCCACTGTGTGCCACTGCAACGCCTGTCACCCCCCAACGAAGCGGAGATAGCTTGCTGTCGGTAATAACAACACCGACATAATGGAGACAAAATTTTCGTATCAAATATTCTCGTATGGCATTTGCGCTTTTCTGAGGATCTTCTGGCCAAAGTACATAATATCCATTCCCGTTTGATTCATCAATTCCCGCGGAAGCAACGATGATACCTCGTTTTATAGTAATCATAAATCCATACTGGTTATATTCACGAGGAAGAAAGTATTCGGATTCCTCTTTTGCCAAATCATTTTTCTGCTCTTCTGATATTTTCTTAACAACCCTCCCTTCAGCGATCCCGACAATCTTTGACGCCACAGCTACTACAGATTTTTCAGAAAGTTTCGTAATATATTTGTCGAGAATGGCAAATAAATCGTCAACTGGCGCGATTTTGTGGGTTTTTATGGGTGTAGCTTTCATGTGATTGTCATTGTTTCATTGCTCTATTGTTTCATTGCTAAGTCATTAAACCTAATAACAATGGAACAATCTAACAATGTAGCAATCGTTTTATTCGAATCCCAGCTTTACAAACGGCAAAACGCAGCGGATGCGACGGCTATGATCAGTCAGGACAGGCAATACGACCTGGTCGTGATTGACCAGATGGTGCGCAATCGTTCGCTGCGCGTCAAATATAATACCCATTTTCCTTTTCAACTTAATGATGGCATTGGCAATAGGCTGAGCAATTTTTCCTTTGGATTCAATATAATTATCAAATTCCTCATACGACATATGATCCCAGTTAATCCGTGCTAAATCTGACCAGTCAATCCTTTCCACTGCGTTCCAGTCAGCATCAAGCAAACGGTCATCCCGGATGATTTCCTGCATGACAACGGGAATCGGTGCTTTGGCAAATTCTTTCGGATCTGTAAAGTTGCCCGAATGATCCTGTATTCTCTCCTCCAGCCTGTTACTTCGAACCAGTAATGCCGCCAGCTCCAAATGAGCGGGTAATTTTTTTTCAATCAGACTGAATAAGCTGAATGTTGAAACATGCTGCGGCGGATAGCCTCCTTCTGTGACCTTGATTCCTTCTTCTTCATGGACCCCATACGCGTACTGGTGACGTGATTTTTTCTCTCCTTTCTTCCCGTCGAGGATCTCAGGGTGTTTGTTTTCCAAATAGCCGCTAAAGGCATTCGCAAGTAAAAGCACTGCTTTAAGCGCAAGCTCATCTTGCATATCTTTATTGCTGCCATCTTTTAAGTACGGAAATATTGCCTTCAGTTTTTCTTCGATAATTGGCAATGCATCTTTCTTCATATTGTTTACGGCTTGCCAGAATCTTTGCGCGCTTTCGACATAGTGTGTTTTCCAGGCAAGAGAGAAATCATGCTCACTGAAAAGTTTCTTAATATTCGTATCCTCGGCTATCACTTCAGCTGAAATAATCTTGCCTTGCTTGGTAAGTTCTGCCAAAACTTTCTCCGTATACGCATTTCCGTGCTCTCTCGCATATGCTACGGCATCATCTGTGGCAAGCCCCATATAGAGAAAACCTGTGTGGGGATCAAAGCTGGTTTGGATAGGAAAGATTTTTTTCGTGCCGTTATATACTTTTTGTACAAAATCCAATACCGCATCAAACATTTGCTTTTTGTGAAGCACATCTGTCAGCAATCCATTATCCTCAGGGTAGCGACCGCGTGACGCCTCCTCCGCTTTGCGAGCAGCGCATCCGACATGGCTGTCAAAGATCTCAGCGATCGCGCCAGTTGGCGAGTGGTCGAGCGCTTTTTTGAGGAGCTGGGCGTAGACTGAGTCTTTTTGTAGATGGAATCTGCCGTCTTTGCCTCTTACAAACTCTCTTAATATGCCGCCTGGAACGCGGATACTGTCATCAATACCTGCCGATCCTCCATACATGAGAATCGTTAATACCCTTCCGTCAAGACATAATACCCAAAAAAGCTTATGCGGAAATTGCTGCAGGGCAAGTCGGAGTGCTTTCTTATATGCTTCTGATTTTACTTCGTCTATGCGTTTGTTGTTATCGTCAATGAATTTGGGGAAAAAGTCGCGCAAGAATTTGTAGTCTTCATGAGGTCTCGGACTCGGCCGTTTGGCATTGTACTCTTCAAGGAAATTGAGAAAGTGCCCAATCTGCTGCTTTAGCGTGTCAGACTCCGTACGCTTATCTGAAATATCATCATCTTGCTTGTCCATAATGTAGTTTCGTATAAAAGAAATTATAACATCAAATTAGCGAAACTATGCAGCCATTTTTGGAGCAGGTGCCGCTGCGCTAGCTCTTGATGTAACTCTACTAGCTAGATCGACTTTCGGCACTGACCCATCAACGTTAACTGTAAAGATTCGCCTGCCAGGCGCGAGCAATCTCAATGTCTCATTCATTTGTCTGCCAGCCGCTGCTTTAAATTCTTCAATAGTTACTCCTTCAATTCCCAGCTGAGGAACAAGCTCATCCATAAACGCTCCGTCTCTCGCTTTATCATAGACAAAATACATTCTGTTCCTGTGCTGATCAAAGGAACTAACGGTACGCTTTGTACCAGTAATCGCTATGACATCCCTTTCTTCATGTTCTCCATATAAAGGAACCTCCTCTACTTGCGCTATTGACTTTGCATAAATATGTGCTTGCTTTACATCATCCGGATCTACTCCATAAGCTAACGCCAACTCAGGATTTGCTGCATTCGTAATATGTCCACAGCCTGTGAGTTGTTTTACATGGGCGTGGTCATTGTGATTTGGCTGTGGAAGAACAGGGTCGGCATGCTGATCTGAATGCATAAAAAACTTTCCACCATTTTTCGTTACAACGCCTCTCACTTTGTCAACACATTCTTGTGGGGTCAGACCTAATTTTTTCTCCTTATTAATCGCCAATAGCACCATAATATAACCAAAATCCGCTCCCGGCCGAGATATCATGCCGCTTCCTTGACCTGCCTGGTACCGTCCATCCACGCATTTGCGTCCCGGCCATGCAGGCATGGGGTTTTCAGCAGAATGTTGTGTTACTTCTCGCAATGCTTGCTGATCCTCAGGGGACAACAATGCTTCTTGGGGTGGAGTAGCTGATGCTTGTACTGCCTCTATCATGTTAGAAGCAATTATATCACAACTTTTGAAGCTGTCAATTAACTATGGGATGAACTAGCGGGGAATTATTCGATTTCAACTACTTTTACATCAGTCACTTTCCCATATGCGCAAGCGCCTGGATCAGGAATAATTGTTTTATCAGTCGCTATGACGCTCGTGTGATTTTTTGCATGGTAGTGTTCACTATCGCAATCCGATCCACTCCGCGCCTCAAGCTCGCTAAGTGGAATATATTTTCCTTTAAACTCTATCGCCCTGATGCTTGGCTTTTCCTCAGTAGTTGCGGGCTTAGGTGATTCTTGCTGTGATGTCTTTTGTGAGAAAACTGTTAATGCGCCAGCGATGACAAGCGCGGAAATTGTTACTATGCCGAGTGGGCCTTTTGCCCCTCTTAATACTCTACTAAACATGTCCTGAGTTTTATCTCCGCTTTCTTTGCCTTTCCCAAACTCAGACTGTACTCTTTCTACCTCGCTTTGCAGCTGTTTCCAGGACCTGAGTAAAAAAAGCAGGGCTTTTTTGCGCTTTTTTTCTTCCTCAGTTACTTCGGGTAATTTCTCAACAGTTAATTCAATAATCTCACCTTTATGGAGTTTTTCGTAATCTGCGAACGCCTGAGAGGTCTGTGTCAGTGCTTTATCAACCTGAGGATTGATACCTTTTATAAGTGTTCGGATTGACTCAAATTTCTCACGTGTGGTAGTCTCTTCCAAAAGAAGCTTGTATGCAGCCCGCGTTCGACTTTGCACATCTTTTCTATCCATACC
>CAZSQB010000012.1:0-21368 GCA_964608945.1 uncultured Gammaproteobacteria bacterium | reverse complement strand
GGGCAACTTATTGATTTAATACAAACTATTAATAATTGGTGACTTGAGAAGAGGTTAATTCGCGATGAAGGTGGTGTTCTTTGCCTTTTATTTTTTGCGTTTGTCAGCCCAGTAGATAATCGCTACAGAAAGAAGCAAAAGGCCCCCTGCCGTGTAGAAAAGTAATAAACCTATGGTATTGTTATCAAACGTCATAGCCTTCCTTGTTGGGCTGTTACAAGCGATGCCCATGAAAAGGCACCTGTTTTGGACGAGTCATCTTCATACCATCAACGCTTGCCTAATTAGCAGTAAAGTCTGCGTCTTTGCCCTGCATGGAGAGCCAGCGCTCGGCTTCTAAAGCTGCGGCGCAGCCAAAGCCTGCTGCTGTTACCGCCTGGCGGTATGACCGGTCATGGACGTCGCCTGCGACGAACACGCCTGGGACATTGGTGTGGTAGTGGTCGTGGACTTTGACGTATCCTTGGTCGTCAAGCTCGATTCCTTCAAACATTTTGGTGTTGGGGATGTGGCCTATGGCGACAAAGACGCCGTCAGCTGGTAGCTCTGTTGTTTCATTTGTCTTATTGTTAAATAACTTGACGCCACTCACTCTGTCTGTTCCGAGTATCTCTTTTATTTCTGAGTTAAATAAGAATTCGATTTTTGGATTCTCCTGTGCCCGCTGCTGCATGATTTGACTTGCTCTGAATGCATCACGGCGGTGGACAATTTTGACACTATTGGCAACTTTTGCCAAAACGAGCGCTTCTTCCATGGCACTGTCACCTCCGCCAATAATAAAGACATTTTTGTTGCGGAAAAACGGCGCGTCGCAGGTTGCGCACGATGAAACGCCGCGGCCGATTTTTTCTTGCTCACCTGGAACGCCAAGCCAGCGGGCGTCTGCACCTGAGGCAATGATGACGGCTTTTGTCTCGTATTGTACATCTCCAGCATAGATTCTAAATGGTTGTGCGGAAAAATCTGCTTTCGTGAAATTGACATTAATGATTTCTGCACCGTGGTGCTCTGCTTGTTTTCGCATGTTCATCATAAGATCAGGGCCTTGGATGCCTTCAGGAAATCCGGGGAAGTTCTCAACGAGTGAGGTGAGCATGAGCTGTCCTCCCCATTTCTCGCCAGCAATAACAAGCGTTTTGAGATTGGCGCGGGTGGTGTAGATGGCAGCGGTCAAACCTGCGGGGCCTGAACCTATGATGATGACGTCGTAGAGACTTTCCATAAAATAAAAAGACGATAGATGATGGATGGTAGAAGGTAGAACTTTGAAGATAGAATATGGAAGATGGAAATCAGTCTATCTACTCTCTATCTTCTACCTTCAAACTACTATCCTCTATTTTCTATCATCTACCGTCAAGCTTAACTAACTAACGCTTCCTCTATCCCTTGCTTGTAGCTCCCTTTTCCTTGCGCGCCGATGAGTGATTTGACTGGTTGACCCTTTTTAAACATCATAATTGTTGGAATACTTAAGACATTAAACTGCTCAGCGGTTTTTGGATTCTCATCGACATTCATCTCCAAAACCTTTACTTTACCTGTATATTCTTTTGCAAGTTCATGAATGATCGGGGTTACGATCCGACACGGTGCACACCACGGCGCCCAGAAATCGACAACAACTGGAGTAGTGCTTTTTGTTACTTCCTGGTCAAAGTTAGTATCAGTGAGGGTTATGTCTGCCATATTTGAAAGTTATGAGTTATGAATTATAAGTTATAAGTTTAATACCCTTTTTCAACTCATAACTCAGCGCTCATAACTTATAACTTCGTTACTCCATCGTCTTCTCCGGACCTTTTTCGCGGAGTGCGTCGATAAAACTTACTATTCGATTCTTATCGAATTTATCCATCTTATCAACATAGTTCCAGGCTGTCAAGGCAAGCGGCACATCAAGACTCGGACGTGGAACCACAATGAGCTTCTGCGCTCCTTTTTCCTTAAAAAGATCCCCAAGTTGTTTTTTCAGTGTATTGCAATCAACTTTACTTCCGTCTTTTGGTTTGGCATCGCAGTTATAACTCATAATGACATACCCATGCTCAAGCGAATGGACTAGATACTCATCCTGCTGTGGCTCTGCATAAATATCAGGTCGCTTCCAATCGGCGTAGTGTGGCCCAGACGTCGGTGGATTGCTATTGTACTTTACCTTCTCGCCTATCTTAACGTGCGTTCTGCCCAGATCTTCGATCTTCTGTGCGGTTTTGGGAGTTCCGGTCGTTTGCGTGGTTGTCGATTTTGTCGACTCGCTATAGATGAACCAACCGACAAAGAGCGCGACTGCACCGATTGCGGCAATCGCAATCCATTTGAGAATATTGTCTGAGCCTTGTGCCATATACTAATTTCGTTTGATCATTGTAAAGTAACGCTACCCTATCCGTCAAGCCAAATACTACTCCAGCTCTTCTCTTTTCGCGTGCAGAAAGTGAAACCACTGCTCGAAAAAGGCAAACATGACTTTAAAAGGCGTTTCGATGATGAAATCAAAGATAAAGATGATGAAGTTGAAGCGGCCGATTTCTTGGGTCAACTGACGGCCGACTCTGACAATTGGCATAAAGAGAAAGTCAACGAGTGGCGTGACCAGTCCCTGCCTATCCCCAACCGAATAGATATTGGCAATAAGGCTGATGCGGTAGGAAAAAAATGAAACAATTGCCAAGAAAAAGATAAAAATAAATTGGCTTGCGATATTGAATTGTAGTTTGGCTAAGACATAAATCACTCCACCAAATGAGAGGACAAAAGCAAAAAGCCACAAGAGGTTAAAGGTAATATCCATTGCTGAAGGTTTATCGCCTGCCTTTTTGACGACAAGGGTTCCGCCAATCCGAGGCGCATCGGAAAAGAGAATTTCCTGAATATAGGAAAAGATTCGCTTGGAATTTTCTTCTCCCGGGGTGCGGATGAAGAAACTGACGATTAACATCAGAAGCGGCGGAACGCTGGTGTTTAACACAAGCGATGCCCACTGTATCTGCCCATAGACAAATCGGTCATAGGTCCCCTCAATAGCAAAGGCAAAAACCACTTTGGTCAAGAGGATAAAAAGAATACTTCGGATGATGGCGCGGCGGACTTTGGCTGCAATGCTTTTATACCGGCCGTCACACGCCAGAAACACTGCTTTCTCAAGCTCGTCATCATTCTCAATCAGAGAAAGGATATGCCCCTTATTGGCACGAAACACGTCCTCCAAAATGAGAAATGCGGCAGCGCGGCGTTTAACATAGGCAAATATCCGCTCGCGCTTTGGATAGGTCAACTCATACATAATTTCTTTGTAGCCCTTCGGGAAGCTCGCTGCTATCTCGTCAACATTCTCTTTTGTTAACTTGCCAAAGTAGAGGCGAAAAAGGTGGTAGCGAAGAAATGCCACGTCGTCTCTGGCAAATGCACGACGAACAGCGATATATACCTGGGCGTTTGTTGTCTCTTCAGTATCATCGGGGATTTCCACATGCTCTTTGAGAATCTGGAACATGAAATTGGCAAGCGTCTCTTTTTCTGGATTGGGATTGACAATGTTTTCAATGTCCGATGAGATAAGCTGGTACGTCCACTCGTTAACAACTGCTTCAGGCAAGGCTTTTTGCTTGAGGACTTTGAAACGAAACTGCAGGTACATGTCAATTGACTCCTCAACCTTTGGAACAATTGCCTCAGATACTGTATTCTCAGGCATGTAGCGCGCCCAGATAACTTCTCTTACCAATGGCTCGGCAGTTGTTTTGGCATTACCGCCTAACAGTAAGCGGCGCTTGAGAATCCGCTCGATCGCGGCGCGAAGGATAACCTCGTCTTCTCTATACTCCATGGCGTTGCGGAGTTTTTCATAGGCCGCTGCGAGTCGTGAGACGATTGGATTTACATGGATCTTTTTATCGTGATTTGGGTGATCTTTTTTCTCAAAGGCTGTGATGACAAGATTTGCCAAGTGAGACGGCGTTTTCGTACTCGTAGAATCCATAGATAGGGATATTATATACCAATCTCTAGTGCTGTGCTAAAGCTGAGAAATACATGAGGGTTAAGCAGCCAATATCTTAGTATTAATTTGCTTTCCCGCAAGAACCGAACCAAAGCGCCAAGCTGCATCGTCGGTTCGACGGCAATACAGCTTAGGCTTACCGTTCATTAAGTATAGAGATGGAGCGTAATCATGAACGTAGTTAGGATCGACTTGCGATCCTGGAAGATCAAGATTGTGACGCTCCAATAACGTTGGGTCTTTTAGGTACAGTGCAATCCCATCAAAGATATTACCACCACGCTCATCAGCCCCTAGATCTCCTCGGACAGCATCAACGCTCACGCCTAAACTCCTCCTTCCATTATCAACCCAGGTTGTATACGGCACTCGAGGTGTAGCAAACCCATTGGGACGATCTTTCCAGTCTTTCGTACGATCTGCTACATCAAAATACTGAGTGATACCGGCAATACGAGCTATTCTTCCAATTCCGAGCTTTGGATGAACAGAAACAATCAGAGGAATATCAAATCTTCCTCTATATGCCTCTGGCTGAGGAAGAAAATGTGGCAAAGTTGCTGCGTATTCTTCTCTTGACATGCCGAGGTGCCTTGCAAAAAGATAGGCTAATTGTTCAGCTTGTTTTGCCCATTCTGTTTTTAAATCGATTACAGGAGCTTCAAGAGCTGATAACACTATTGCTTGCTGTACTTCGATGAATTCATCGGACGCTCCTTTAGCAGCTAATCTTTCCGGCATATCTTAGCTTTATATCATGATCTAAGGAATTTTGTCAAATTTTTTCTCTTGCTGACCATTTTACACTATGCCTTGCTATAATGGGACTATGGAAGAGCAATGGAAAATCCAGTTATATAGAACGCCGCAAGGAGATAGTCCAGTACGCGAATTTATATTGAGTTTGGAAATAAAAGCACAGTCTAAAGTCAGAGACAGCATTAAATTGCTTCAGGGGTTTGGTATCCGGCTTGGTTTACCTCATGTCAAGAAACTAACAGGTACAGAGCTTTGGGAGCTTCGTATTGTCGGTTCAGAGAGTGTACGAATTTTTTATATTGCTATTACCGGTAAGACATTTTTGCTTCTTCATGGATTTAAGAAAAAAAAAGATAAAGCACCACCTAAGGAAATAAGGATCGCCGAAGAAAGGTTGGCTGAACATAAATCACGAGCATAAATTGGAGCTTGTAATTATAGCAATTTTGCTATAAAATAAAACTACTATGAAAACGAAACAACATTTAGCTTGGGAACATTTTGAAAAAGAATTATTTAAGCAGCCTGGATTTAAGGAAGCTGTGGAAGAAACACGGCTTGAGTATGAAATTGCTCGAGCGCTTATTAAAGCCCGGATTGAAAAAGGCTTAACGCAGGCTGAAATCGCAAAACGAATGAATACCAAACAATCGGTAATTTCCCGCGTGGAAAATGCTAAAACAGTCCCTTCTCTTTCTTTCTTGAAACGTCTAGCCAACGTTCTTAATGCTTCCTTGCAAGTTCAGTTTAAGCTATAAGGCAGCTTTTTTCCTAAAGTTCGGAGAACTTAAGGACGGTGTTCATGAGGGTAAATTCTTTGTCTTCAGGGAGGTTCTGGCGGGGGTGGTTATACCAGCTCATGATGAGGTGGTCGTCTGGGTTGCCGCCTGCGTCTCTATATTCCTGAAATGCGAGCAAGACGTTTTCTTGCCACTTTTTGGCTGATGTCATGCCACCTCTGGACGATGTATATGTCACGCCAACGCGAACCCCCAACTCGTCTCTGATAAAATCTTCCGCTTCCCTAAGATTTTTCCAATTCCTACTCGCTTTTTCCATTGGAAAATCAAGATGGATGTAGTCGAGCTTCAGATTTTCTTTTGCTAAACTTTCGACTAATTGTGTGTAAACTGGCTTATAATCAAGGCCTTTGGCAACGAGGGCGTCGATGATGCCGACTTGTATACTCGGAAAACGATTTTTTATATATTTGGCAAAGCGGACGACGTTGTCTATGCGTTTTTCAAACGTGTAATTTGGGCAATCAGAAGGTTTTGAGAGGACGCTTTGCAGGCTTACGTATGTTACTTCTCCGCCCAAATCAGAAATCTTTTGCATATAGTCGCCTTCTGCATTTGTCAGCTTCTCTGCATTGTTCCCGCAATACCAGTTGGGTGGCGGGACATCGAGGGCAAAATCGATGTTTGATTCTTTGAGTAAAGGTAAAAGGTTGTCTCTGAGATACGTATCCGTGTATCCGTTTTCCAAGTTTTTTAAACTATTATATCGATACATATACACTCGTATCTGCTTTCGCGCTTCACTCCATTGATCTAATAATTCGGGTTGATACATCTGTAACGCATCAACAGGTACACCGCCTGCTTCATGCAGGTTATTATCCTCAACCCACAACACTCCCTCTTCCTGTTGTGATGAAATTGAAGTGTCTTGGTTGCGTCTGGCAAGATAAATCCCAAAACCAATGACAACTATTACAACAAAAATGGCCAGGAAAAGCCGAACACTATTTTTGTTCTTAAATGAGAACATGAGCTATAGAGTAGATAAAATCATATCTGCTTATTTTCACTCTCAAACCGCTATGAGCTCTTTTTCCGTTCTATTTTGGACAAAAATAACTCATAAAATCCTTACTCCTTTATCTTTTAATAATATCCCACTAATATGGTCTAATTCTTGTTGTAAAACAACGGCGCGAGGCCCGAAAATTGTTTCTTCGTGCAAAGATTGATTCAAATCTTCGTATTTAACTTTTATCCAGAATGGGGAGGCAGCAAGAACCAAACCTATGACAACCGCTATAAGTATTCTTTGCATATTATTCATATTTAATTTCAATCTGATCGCCGTCGCGCATTTTGTAATTCTCAAACTCAGTATTTTCTTTCCCATTTACTGTCATCTTAACAGTCCCCAAAGCGCCGTTCTTCTTATCAAAAATCTGTGTTGAATTAAAATCCTTGCCCCAAATTCGAAAGAAATTGCCTAACTTTGTATCGTCTTTCGTAACTACTCCTTGCATTTCCATATGGACCACGCCATCTTTTGCATCTTCATCATGAGTGTGAATTTTCTGGTGAACAGCACCAATGCCGATATTAGCTGGAATTTCTTGCTTTTGACCTTTGATATAAATTGCGAGCTTTGGATGCCAATGTAATCCATTATTTGCAACAATTTGATCCTGTGGAACAGACTGTTCGTTTCCCTTTGAGAGGAGAAATACAGCACCAACTAAAATAACAATTGTTACTAGTGCTATGCCTCCAATAACTTTATGCTCTGTTGTCATCTACCATCCTGTCCTGCAATTTCTGCATCATAGGTGTCATCTAGCTTTCTGATAATCGAAATAATTTTCTCAGGCGTAACTTTCTCAGGATCAAAAGATACTTCAGTGACTTGTTTTGCATAATTTGTCTTTGCTTCTTTTACTCCATCTGTATCCTCAAGCTCTCCATCAATATTAAATGCACAGCTTGTACAATGCATGCCTACAATTTTCAATTTTAAATTTTTAATGCTTCGACTATGCTCAGCATTAATCCTGAGTTTATCGAATGGATTAATTTTCATTTCAAATTACATTAATCACCCCCCGAAACATTCCCATGCTGCACATAAATGCAAGTGGTCCTGGTGTACTTGGCGCGGTAAATGTAATAGTATCTGAATTTCCAAGCGGTACTATTTTTTGAATACGAAGCTTTGGTATCGTAAATGCCTGTGTGCAACCTCCGCCACCATTGTTAACTAATTTAAGCGTTACCTGAGAACCCGCCTTCACTGAAAGACTACTTGGATTATATCCATCTCGTTCAATACTAATGGTTGTGTCTGTTATCGGTGTAGCAGCTTGCGCAATAGATGGTCCAAAATCTCGATCACAAAAGCTTATTGTGCAATAAAAGTTTGTCCACAAATTATCAAGTGTTAAGTTACTTCCTGTTAGCGCTAAAGCATTATTCATATTAAATACCGCAAGAAGGATTATTGCGTATGCTGCAAATTTCATAAATCGTTGGTGCAATGTATCTCCAAGTTTCGTTGCCAGAAAGCCTAGTATAAAAAACAGGGGCGAGGTACCTAAGACAAAGGCAAAAAGAATAGCTGCGCCTGAAAGTGGGTTGCCGGATGCGATAGACAAAGCCATCATTGCTTGTGTTGTACCACAGGGGATAAACACAGTAAACGCTCCTAAAATAGCAGGACCGAAGTAATCACTGCTTTTGGATTGATTTCTAACCATTCTTGTTAAAAATCGAGGAGGCTGAATAATAAAATAACGGAATATTGGGTGAACATTGAGTAAATTTAACGCTGTGCCAATCATAAAAATGCCAACCGCAAGTTGGAGAATAACATTGGCAGTTAGGGATAATTGAAAAAGAGAACCAAACCAGCCAAGAAGAAATCCAAGCACTGTATATGCGGCAAGTTTTGCAATCAAAAAAGCAAGAATTGGCAAAGCATTTCCTGTCTTTTTTGTTTTGTCTTTAAGTTTTTCTTCTTCTCGTTGAGCAATAGAAGTAGCCAGTAGTCCTCCTTGTACAGCAAGACAGCTTAATGCTCCAGCAAAAAGTCCGGTTAAAAAAATTGTTACCAAATTCATAGCTGTTTATCAATGATTGCCTCAAATACGCTAAAAGGCTGAGCTCCCACTACTGGCGTTCCCTCAATTATTCCATTAGCGGTAGATTTACCAACAAAGAATGTTGGCGTTGCATTTGCCCCCACTGAATTTGCATCTGCTAAATCCTTATCAACTTCAGCCTTATACTTTTCTGCGTCAAGACATGTCTGTAATGCGTCACCACTTAACCCTAAGTCATTTGCTATAACTGGAAGCTGATCAAGCGCAAGTCCTGTTCCATTTGATGTTGTCCTCTTAAATATCTCATCATGATACTTAAAATATACTGCATCTCCCCCTTGCTCTCTCGCACATTCTGCAGCTTGAGCCTCTTTGTGTGCATTTTGATGGAATGAAAGAGGTAAATCTCTATAGACTAATTTTACTTTTCCTGTATCTATATATTCTTTCTTAACTTGCGAGAATGTTTGATCAAAATATCGCTTGCAGAATGGACATTCGTAATCAGAGAACTCAACCATAGTAAGTTTTGCATTTTTATTTCCTAAAACTGGGTCATCATCAACTGAAACTTTTTTTGGGGTTGTATCTTCAGTTGGAATTGCTTGGGGTGGTGCTTGAGCAGTATTTCCTGAAGGATTATTTGCAGCAAGAGTTGTATTTGATACTAACGTTTTTGTTTTCTCTAGATACTGCATTTTTGTCCAGAAAGATCCAAGAGCAAATGAAGAAACGATTAGAATTAAGGTGATAACTACCTGTGTCTTATTGTATTTTGGAAGACGGATTGTTATGTAATCTTTTTCTTCAGTCATATTACTCATGCACTACTACTCTTACTCCAGGATTGTCAGCAGTCGCAATAAGTGCCAAAACGCCACCTGCCATAGCAGGGCCTGCCCAGTTATATACTTTTTCAGCATCTTCAATTCTTAAGTTTACACAACCACTACTTCGCCGTTTTATACCAAAGTCATTGTGCCAATAGGCGCCATGAATTGCATAGCCTTGATGGAAGAAGAGCGAATACGGGACATTTGGTAAATAATAGTAGTCACCCCTTGCTCGTGAACCGCCTCGATACGCTTGATTTCTTACCTTTCTCCACACCCTGAACTCTCCTTGGACAGTATCGTATCCTGGCCGGCCCGATGAAATTGCAACATCATACACTTTTCGATTTCCCTCCCATGCGTATAGTCTCTGGTCAGATATATCAACCTCTATCCATTTCTCAGACCCATCTGCAGCAATATGAGATCCTAGAACTGCGGTTGATATATTCTCTGCAGGCTTTGGAGGAAGAGTAGCTATAGATTGATTATCAAAAATAGGAGTTCCTGCATTTGCTATCCATTCACCACTACTTGTTTTCACTTGTTCATAAAATGCGTCTGTTCCATCATGCTCTTTTGCAACAACCAGCTCAACTGGATTTTTTGAGTCATTATTTTTAAGAGGAAATAGATTCTTTGATAAAAACTGCCCTACTAAGATAATAACTACAGCTATGGACAGTAAAAATATTCTATTCGATCGTTTCTTTCGGAGTAATGGCATATTTAGTGTTTATCCTTATGTTTTTCCCCTCGCATCATAAAAGTCATTACACCACACATCGCGGCGCAACCGATGAGAGGAAGAGCAACGATTAAGGTTGTCACCCCAATAATCGGAACAAAAATTATGAGTCCCACAATAGCAACAATAAGTAGACCAATAACCCAGGGATTTAAACAGCGTCTACATGTATTAAAAAATTTATTCATGGTACTGGTGTATACATTCTATCTTCACTGTAGTTCTTCTTATTAGCAGAATATTCTTGCCTACAAGCATTGAGACATTCATTGTCGTTTGGACAAATCATCATAACGTTTTCTCCCATATGATTAACCTCAACTGCTTGAACCGGAGCAAACGTAATAATACTCATTACAAAAACCGACAAAATACTTATAAATATATGCTTAGCTTTAAATTTTTTAAAATGAAAGTCTTTCTTAACAAGTGCTCTAATTCTCGGCTCCAATGTATCCTGATCTGCAATAGCAGCAGTAGTTGCCAATGCAAGCGAGGGAGTATTAAGAAGTTTTTTAAGAACTGAAATGAGAGGCTTTTCACTACCAAGTCCTCCGATAGCCTCAGCATCTGCTTTAATTTCTCTCTCAATGCGATAATTATGAAGTAAGTCTGAAATAAGAGGAAAGAAAGGAAGCAAAGATTCACTAATAGAAGCGATAAGCATGATAAAAGTATCTCTATTGTTGAGATGATATTGCTCGTGACGTAAAACCGCCTCCATCTCTTGCGTGGTCAACATAGCTAATAGGCCATTTGATACGTAAATTTTAGGCTTTCTAATCCCCAGGCAGAAGGCAAACTGTTTTTCACTTTCAACAAGATATGTTTTGGCAGTCAAGTCAAGCTTTTTAAGAAGCGCGTTGAAGGCTATATTTGATCTTACATTTTCAATAAGCTTTTTCCTAAACAGTGAAACCTTTACGTACACCATGAGAAGTTTGATTGCTAAAACGAGCAAAAAAATGAAAAATAATAGGGGAGGGATGACTCCAAGATAATATGGTATTGGCAGGGAGAGTGAATTTATAAAGGATTGGCAGTAATAAGTAGTATGCGAAACAAAAGGAACAAGTTTCTGTAGAATCACGAGCGATGAAATTCCTAAAAGCAGAATCAGAGAAACGAATGTAACAAGATTTTTATTTATTCTTATCATATTCTTCAAGAAGTTTTAAAAAATATTCTCGTCTTTTGGCAGGCAATTTATCAATACTTTCAGCAAATGAAGCAATAGCCGTGTCACCAAAAGAATCTATGAATTTCTTTAAGAACGACTGTGCAATATTGCTACTGTATTTTTCTTTTGAAAGTTTTGGAGAATAGATATATCCTGATTTGTCCTCAGTTCTTTTTACAAGCCCCTTGTCATACAGCCTCTGGAGGATAGTAGCAACGGTTGTATATGCAAGTTTTTTGTCTTTCTCAAGGATGATTAGAACATCTCTGGCAGAACAGTTTTTATGCTCCCAGAGTATATCCATTATTTGCTGTTCAAGTTCCCCTAATGAAGCTGATTTCATACTACATATTGTAGTATTTATCTTTTAGGAATGTCAATAGATTTCACCTGGCGCCTAGGGTGAAATCATAATTTAAAGTGGAGTACCTATACCTGCAGCTTTTAGATCTTCCTTGTTCGGCCCTGGATTCTCACAGCATGCAACAACTTTACCATTAACAACTACTGCTGGCACAGTTTTTAGACTGTACTTCTGTGCTTCTACTCGACATTCATCTGTTTCGCAGCCTTTATTTAAGTCATGAATGTGAACATCACAGCTTGGACAAGCAAGATCTTTTACCATTTTTACTGCTGGATCACAAACAGGGCAACCTGCAGTAAAAACTTCAACCTTTCTTTTGTCTGCCATTTGTTTCACCTCCTTTTTTACCCGCCGATCAAGCGCTCCTTACAGCGTGTATGGATAATACTGAAAAGCTGTAAGGGAAGCTTAGGCGGGCCTTGTTATATTCTCCATTTCTTGTAATACTTCACAGCAATCCTTCTCAATTACTTTTCTTTGAGGATTTGTAAGAGGCAGTGTCTTAAGATTTTGTTGCAAATCTTCTAACTGTTCTTGCAGTTCTTGTAATTCACCAATACGCTCCTTAACTGTCTGAATGTATGGAGGTAATCGTGCAATAAAACTTTCTTTTAAATGTTCACAACTTCCATCAAGACATTCCTGAACTAATTGCTTTACCTCACTCAAAGGTAATCCGAGTGCTCGCGCTTGCTTAATCAAACGAAGTCGTGCAATATCTTCCTTTGAATACTCTCGATATTTATTATCCATTCTTTTTGCAGGCTGAAGAAGTTCAATTTCTTCATAGTATCGTATTGTTTTTGTTGGAATACCAACTTCTTTTGCTACCTGTCCAATAGTGAGTAGTCCATTCATACAATGAAAATATAAACCTTACAGTAACTGGAATGTCAAGTGGAAGATAATCAAACACAACAACTGAGCTTAGTAATATCTTTTGTAAATGATAACGCAGCAATCTTAATGCTTTCTGAAAGTGTTGGGAACATTGGAAGAGAGTTGATCGCATCGTCAGTTGTGTTTTTGTTTTTAACAAGCATCATGGCTTCTGCAATCAGTTCGCCTGCATTTGGAGCTAGAATATGTACACCCAAAATTACTTTAGTATCCGGGTGTACAGCCATTTTGATTAGACCATCCGTACGATTCATAATGATGGCTTTTGGCACATCGGCAAAAGAGACAGTCCGGCAAAGACATCTGCCTAATTGTTTCATCTCCTGCTCCTCAGTCAGTCCTACTCCTGCCAGTTGCGGATCAGTAAAAATAGTCCAGGGAACAGTATTGTAGTCAATGCTGTTTTGAGTATCTTTTAGAGCATTTTCAGCAGCCAAGGTTCCTTCTCGTCCAGCCGTTGGCTCAAGACGAAGCGGTGCATTGGTTATGTCCCCAACCGCATAGATATGAGATTGAGAAGTTTGAAATTGTGGATTTACTTTTATTGCTTGTTTTTCATCAATTTTAACGGCTGCCTTATCAAGTTTCAATCCTTCTGTGTTTGGCGTTTTTCCAACAGCAAGTAAGATTTCATCTCCTGATACTTCTTCGGTTTTACCATCAATACTGTAAGAAACAATCTTTTTACCTGCCCCGTAGGGTCGCGAAGCGACTCCTTCGGGGTCTCCCTCTTTTCGTGCACTTTTCACTTGGACATTTGTTTTAATAGTAATCCCCTCATTCGTAAGTATCTCTGCCAGTCTAGTAATTAATTCTTCTTCACCTCTGAAAATAGATGATCCTCTATGAAGTATGGTTACCTTTGTCCCAAAACGGGCATACATTTGAGCAAACTCAAGACCAACTGGTCCTGCTCCAATGATAATGAGTTCTTTTAGCTGTTGTTTTAATTTCAGAGCCTCAATATGAGTTATATACCCAACTTCTCTAATATTTTCAATTGGTGGAATAGTTGCAGTTGATCCGGCGGCGATAATAAATTTCTTTGCTTGATACTTTTGTCCAGCAACTTCTATTTCAAGAGAAGAGGTAAACACAGCTTGTCCTTCCAGGTGAGTAACATTTTCTAATTGGCTTAATACCTTGTCGTATTTTTCATCTCTTAACTTTGCTACTAAATCAATTTCGTGCTGAACAACTGTTGCAAAGTCAAAGTTTTTAATCTCAATCTCAATTCCTGGAATATTGTGATTTTTAGCAAGATGCATTACTTCACCAGCCCAAAGTAGAGTCTTAGAAGGGACGCAACCTACATTGACACAAGTTCCACCTAATGGAAGTCCTTGGTTGACCATTAAGGTTTTAGCTTTCAGTTCATTTACTTTAATCGCAGCAGCAAATGCTCCTGCTCCTCCACCAATAATAATCAAGTCAAACTCATTCATGTTTTTTGCCCCGCATAAAAAAAGCCATCTCCCCGCACATAACTGTACAACCTATCAAAGGTAAGGCAACTATGAAACTTGCTACTCCAATAACAGGAACAAATATTAGTAACCCGACTACTCCCACAACAATTACACCAAATATCCAAGGATTTATACACCTTCTACAGATGTTAAAGATATTTTTCATAGAATACAAACTAGAAAATTACTGTGCTTTACAAGTACACAAAGCCTCTGCTTGTTTACACCCTACACACATAGGCATACAGTTACGATCTGAAACTGGTTCTCCGTGTGTATGACCTGGATCATGTTGTTCTGATTCTTCACCACAGATAGCGCATTTCCAGCCTTTTGCTTCCATTCCACATTTTGCGCATTTCATGTAAATCACCTCCTTTGTTTTATATTTTATACCTTTTCAATAATAAAGAATTAGAAACAACCGAAACAGAACTTGTAGCCATTGCGACTGAAGCAAAAATAGGACTTAATAGAATTCCAAAGATTGGGTAAAGAATGCCCATGGCAACCGGAATTAATATCACGTTATACCCAAATGCCCAGAAAAGATTGAGTTTTATAGTTCTCATTGTTTTTTTCGAGAGTTCAATTGCTGATGCAACAGATCGTAAATCTTTATTAATGAGTGTAATATCAGCCGCCTCAATTGCCACATCTGTTCCAGTTCCCATCGCAATGCCAATATCGGCAGCTGCAAGAGCTGGTGCGTCATTAATCCCATCACCAACCATCGCCACAATGTTAGGTTGTATGGAGTAGTTTGTAGTTTGTAGTTGACGGACTATCTTCTCTTTATCTTGCGGTAAGACTTCAGCATAAACTTTTTTAATTCCAACTTGTTTGGCGATAGCCTCTGCTGTCTTTTGGTTATCGCCTGAAATCATAACAACTTCTATGCCAAGTTTTCGAAGTGCTGCAACTCCTTCTTTTGCTGTTTCTTTGACTGTATCCGCAACTGCAAGAAGTCCTATGAGTTGAGATTCTTCGTGGAGTTTACCCTGAGATTCTTCACTTCGTTCAGAATGACCGAAGGGCTCAGAATGACGAGGAGAGGTGGCCAGCATCATAACTGTCTTCCCTTCAGTCTCAAGTTGTTCAACTTTTTTAGTAACCGTCATTCTGGCTTGTCCAGAATCTCTTAATCCCTTTCCTGTATTTGATTCTGGAGTCCTCCACGCTTCGCTCTGAGTCCCCAGAATGACGTCTAAAGAAACTCCTTCTCGATCCATTAATCGTCTGTTTCCAAAAAATACCTGCTGTTTTCCAACCACACCTTCAACCCCATGTCCAGCAATCGCCTTAAATTTACTAACTGGATCAGTATTAATTTTTTGCTCATCTGCATATTTAACAATCGCTTCTGCTAGTGAGTGTTCTGATCCTTTTTCAATAGATGCAGAAAGCCGAAGGATGTCATCGCGAGCGAAGCGTGGCGATCTCTTTTTTGAGATTGCTTCGTCGTTATCACTCCTCGCAATGACGTAGTCAATTGAAATAATGTCAGTTACTTCAGGTCTCCCGTTGGTAAGTGTCCCTGTTTTGTCAAAAATAATAGTGTTGATTTTATGGGCAATCTCCAAGCTTTCAGCATCTTTGATAAGTATTCCATGCTCTGCGCCTTTTCCAGTTCCAACCATAATTGCAGTTGGAGTTGCCAAGCCCATTGCGCAAGGACAAGCAATAATTAGAACTGCTACAGTATTTAAAAGCGCAAAGAGAAAGGCTGACTGACCACCAAATATGTACCAGACTCCAAAAGTTAAGAAAGCAAGCATAATAACAATTGGAACAAAATATGAAGAGACAACATCGGCCAGTCGTTGAATTGGCGCTTTACTACCTTGTGCTTCCTCAACCAGTTTTATAATCTGAGCAAGCATTGTATCTGATCCGACTTTTGTAGCTTTATACGTAAATGTTCCGGATTTATTCATTGTTGCGCCAACAACCGTATCACCCTTTGCTTTATCAACAGGTATACTTTCACCTGTAATCATAGATTCATCAATACTTGATTCTCCTTCCATAATCACACCATCGACCGGTATTTTCTCTCCTGGCCTCACTCGAATCATGTCATGTATCTGTACTTGATCAATAGGAATATCAATCTCGATATATTCTTCTTTCGTCATTCTGGCTTGTCCAGAATCCCGACCAGATCCTGGAGTCGCTTTGCTCCCCAGGATGACGCGAGAATCATTTTTTTTAAGCAAAACTCTGGCTGTTTTTGCTTGTAATCCAATGAGCTTTTTTATCGCACTCGAAGTTCCGAGCTTTGCTTTGGCTTCAAAGTAGCGACCTAATAAAATAAGACCAATGACTATGACTGCTACATCAAAATACGGCATTGCTTCAATTCCTAAATTCATTACTACATTAGGAAAGAACGTGACAAAGGCAGAATAAATATATGCAACTGTTGTACCCAAAGCAACTAACGTATCCATATTTGCAGTCCTATGTTTTAAAGCTGGGATGGTTGCTCGGTAGAACTCTGAACCTGCCCAAAACTGAACAGGAGTTGCGAGTAATAGCTGTATCCAGAAATTATGTAAAAATGCAGGAGCAGTATTCATAAGACCTGGAAAGCTCCCCCACAAAATAAGTCCTCCAAAAATTAAACTTACACTAACTTTTATAAGAAGCTTCTTAAGTTCTTTTTCCTTGCCCTCCGAAGCTTCAGCGAAGGATGGGTCTTCGAGTTCTAATGTATATCCTGTTTTCGCAATAGAATCAGCAAGTTGCTCCGGTGTACAATTATCTTTATCGTATGTCACCGTTGCTTTTGCTGTCGCTAAATTGACAACAGCATCTTTAACACCTGATGTTTTCTTTAATGCTCGTTCTGTCACTCTCACGCACGAAGCACAATGCATACCTTTAATTGGAAATGATTTTTTTATATTCATAAGCGTAAAGCGTTAAGGGTAAACCGTTAAGCCTCTAATTTCTGTACCATAACAAATAGCATTTTCATCACTTCTTGAAGAAGAGATTTCGCCTTGGAAAAATCTATATGTTTAAATTTATCTAGTGACTGACACACCAGTATTTGTGTCTCAAGCTCGGCTGCAGATCCGAGAGAGATTGAAAGAAAATGAATATATTCTTTTCGATGACGCCTGAGGTATCCTTCGGCAATTTGACTAGCAATAGAAACTGCAGCACGTTCCATTTGTGAACGTAATCCATATAGTTCATCTTTAGGAAACATACTTGTTAAGAGATATATCTCTTTTATCAGCTCCATAGCTTTTTGCCAAACAATCAATTCTTTATACGATCCTATTTTCATTTTTATTTACCCTTTCCCCTTGACGGTTCACCCTTTCACGATAATTTTTCCATGAAACATATTCATTCCACAGGCAAATCCATATTCGCCTTTCTTTTGCGGTGTTACTTCAACAGTTACTTTCTGATTCAAGGGTAAAAACTTTCGGATTTTGAAATCTCCTAAAACCACTTCTTCGAGACAACTGGAAGGGTCTTTTCGCGTAAAGGAAATTTTTGTTGTTTTTCCTTTTGGAATTTGAATAGTGTTTGGAGTGTATCCACCCTCAACAGTAATATCTACTTGTGGTGAGCCTGCCGAATCCACTGAGCCTGTCACAGAAACCACCTCCTCTTTTTTCATCAAGAAGAACCAATAAGTAAAAGCAACTCCTGCCAAACTAAAAATAGCAACAAACAGTTTATCAATATTCACAAGAAATTTATCTCCTTAACGATTTTTCCTGAAGACCTGCATCAGTTCGTTGATTGCCTCATCTGCCTTGCCTTTACTAATCGCGTCTGCTGCGCAGATTTTAAGATGGTTTTCCAGCAAGACGTTTTCAGTTTCTTTTAAACCGCTTTCAATCGCTTGCATTTGATGCAATACATCAATGCAATATTTGTTTTCTTCAACCATACTTATAACTTTGTCGAGGTGTCCGCGGGCAATTTTGAGGCGATGAAGTATGCTTTCCTGCGTGTCTTTTGGTCGGTATGCCATATTTTGGAATCCTAACGATATCCCCCTATGGGGGATATACTACACCCCGAGTACACAATTCGTCAAGTGGCAAGATGCGAGGCTTTCTGGAGTTTCTTTATATCAGGGACAAAAATATACCGGTTTCGATACGCAATAATGCCTTGCTTTGCGAGCGTTTCCATTTCAACACTGACAGTCTCCCGAGTAACACTGACGAGAGACGCGATATCTTTATGGGTTAGGGGCACCTGAATGCGAACGCCCCCATTTTCTTTTACTCCATACCGCTCCGAACAAATAACAAGCATCAAGGCAACTTTGACTGATGCGTGGCCATAGGCCATATACTCCATCCGTTCATACAAATTGCGAAGCCTGATGAGCATATTCTCCATAAGGTAAAAAACAACATCAGAATTTGTCTTCAAAAAAGACAAAAATTCTCCACGGGGAGCAAGATGCAGCTGAGTTGGTGTCATCGTTTCATAGTAATAGGTCATCGCCTGCCCTGTCACTGCCCAACGAACCGGAAAGAAATCATGTTTTTGGAAAACCATAAATGTCAGCTCCTCTCCATCTGACGACAAAGAGTAAAACCGGACAAAACCACGCTTAATGTAATATACGCCTTGTGGTGTATCATTGGCACGAAGCACTAATTCTCGTTTGCGGTACGTAATTGGCTTATACTGCAAGAAAACTTGACTGAGTCGTTCGACAGGAGACAGTGCCTGCATACAGCCTTATTATACACCTTCAGACTAGCATGTGAGATTTAGTACAAAGTACCTGTGGTAATTCGCACTGCAATTTGTACTGTCTTGCTGTATACAGTGAATGAAATTATGCAACAAAGATTTTATTTCCAAGGAGGATTCACTTATGAAAAACGCAGCGCTTGCTCCACCATTGACGTATAGAAAGTTCATTTCTCTTCCGGATGAACGGCTTTTTCTTGCAACTCGCACTCATTGGTTCACACTCATTCCGCCCACTGCAGCTGTCGCATTTATCAGCATTTTTTTACTTAGCTCTATCTTCATGTTTTTCCTCTCTGGCTGGTATGATATCAAATTCCTCGCTACAGGCTCGCTCGGTGTGGTCACAGTTACATTTGCCGTTATTGCCACAATACTCGTTGAGTGGTATTACCACCTTTATATCATTACTACGCACAAGATTCTGGAGGTACGATACCTACCGCCTTTTTACCACAGCGTGAATGATGTGCTTCTTGACCAGGTTCGTTGTACAGAAATTGATGTGAAGACCAGTGGGATTATCAACGAACTGCTTAATATCGGTAACATCACGCTCACCTTTGACCGGCCGACGCATCAGGAAGAATTTGTGCTTGCAGACATCAGCAATCCGGATGCTATCGGCATGCACCTTGGAGACATGCTCGATACCATGAAGCGTAACGCTTCATCACAGGTATGGTATCGAACTCATGATAACAATCGCCCGTTTCGATTTACTGATGACATTTATCCCAAACCCATATCGGAGGTGAGTCAGTATGGCATTTGACAATCTTTTCTTTCTTAGCATCGCCTCTTTCGCCCTTCTCTGCGTTTTGCTGTTTTCCATCTGTAGCATTAAAAGCTTGCAGAGCGTAGGACAGATACTTGGCATCACGTGTCCGAAGGAACTAACAAAATTATTCTACGGTAGTGTTGCAATTGGCCTGACAACGATTTCGCTTATGACACTCTTCGTATTGCTTCCCTAACCGCAGTCTTATTTGGCCTCTTAACAGATGCATCACAGGTTTTTTATCACTGGAGTTTTTTCTTCTCTTAATAACGGCGCTTTTTATAGGTATAAACATGGCGCTTCTTGGACACTCAACATCTATTGTGCTTCTACCGTTTCAAACCATTCTCTTGCAACTTGTGGGTATTTCTCTTCTGATCTTCTCGTTCTTCTCGATTCTCAAAAACTTCACTCCATCCCACTGCGTGATTCTACCGATAAGTAACCAAGCTATTAGTGTCCGCCGGCCCCATGAAGGAGGCTGATTGAGAAGTATACGACGATAATACCAAGAAGCAGGGAGACCGTCTCGGCAATGGCGTAGCCCTTTTTCTCTTCATGATGAATCTCCGGAAGAATATCTGAAAGTGCAATGTAGATAAAAAAACCCGAAGTTAAGGCAAGCGCAGTTGGTAAAATACCCTCGATTTGCTCTCCCAAAAGAAAGGCTAAAATCGCACCTAAGAACGCGATAGAAGCACTGGCGATATTGAAGAGAATCACTTTTTTTCTCTTCAGCCCTTCATGGAGCATGACGCCAAAATCTCCGATCTCCTGGGGAATTTCATGCGCGGCAACGGCTAGCGCGGTAACAATACCGAGCGAGGGATTAACCATGAAGGTAATGGCGATAGCGACGCCATCAATAAAGTTGTGCATACTATCACCAAGCATGATGAGTGGAATAATTGGTTTTTTATGATGGGGGTGATCGTGGCCTTTTTCTTCCTCATGCGCAAAACTATGATGATGAAACCAATGAATACCTCTTTCTAGAAGATAAAAAACAATAATACCGATTATGACCCAGAGAAACACGCTACCATGCTCACCGCCACTCTCCTCAACTGCTTCGGCAGCTTCTGGCATCAAATCAAAAAAAGCAGTCCCCAGTAACGCTCCTGCGGCAAATGAGGCGAGGACGTGGGAGATTTTGTACGCGAGTTTTTCTTTTGCAAGAAGGAGGAAACCACCAGCAAGCGAAGCGAGGCTACCGATAAACGTAAAGATGAGAATATTTGCTAGTGTTGACATGATTGACACACTCCAAAAAATTCAAGCGAGTGATATTTGACAAGAAAACCTTTTTTGCTTTGAATTTCCTTTTCTAACGTATTAATACCACAATCTGAGATGTCTTGGATATTGCCGCAGCGCTCACAGATAAGGTGGTGGTGTTCCTCGCCACTTTTTTCATAACGGAATTTTCCTTCTCTCAGCTGAATTTGGCGGGTTAAACCTTTATCAGTAAAGAGATTGATAATACGAAACACTGTTGCAGGATCTGCTTTAATATCTTTTTTATCCAAATCATCAATGATTGTTGCGACATCGACTGGCTCATCAGTGTTTTCAAGAAGCCAAAGGATCGCGAGCCGCGCTGGAGTGATTTTTAAATCTACTGAGCGTAATTCCTGACGACAATCGTGCGCTATTGAAGAGTTCATGGTAACGATGATAACATAGATGCGAATGACTTGCAAGTAGTAATACTTCGACTTCGCCCTGTACCAGACGGTACGGG
>CAZSQB010000011.1:0-23023 GCA_964608945.1 uncultured Gammaproteobacteria bacterium | reverse complement strand
CCTGATGGCATCTTGCTCTTTCTCTTATTTTAGTGTTTAATAGGAAATGAAAACCCGCCCGCCACGCAAGCCAGCTTGCTGGCGTTGCGGGCTGGTCTGCCTATGTTAGGTAATTTATTCAGTCAAAAAAAAGATAAGCCAAATGTTCCCCAAGATGCATCAAATGGCCTAACGCCGATGCAACCACCTGCGCAAACGTCATATATGGGGCAACCCATGCTCGGACAAGTCGCAGTTTTTCCTGGAATGATGGGGTCAAAAATGAATCCAGCCCTACGTCAAAATCTTTCTGCGCTATCACATCTTGATAGCAGAGCAACACAAGTGTTGCAGCATAGTCAGCAAGAAGCAGCGCGTGTCAGGCAGCAACACATTGAGCCGGAACAGCTGCTGTTGGGTCTTTTGTATGACGAGGCAATTTTTAAACTGTTTGAGGATTTTGCCGTTGATATCACCAAACTAACACAGGAAATCCAAAGCAAAGAACAAGTTGGCAATTTTATGGGGCAACCAACGCTCTCCAATACGTCACAGCAGATTTTTGAACAAGCCTACAGAGACGCGAAAAAACGCGGCGCAAATTTCGTCACGCCTGAGGACATACTGGTCGTTCTCTTTTCAGGTAACATTAAGACCCAAGCCTTTCTTCAATCACAAGGAGTAAAAAAAGAACAGGTAATGGAAAAGCTTGCCAAATCACCAGAGTACGCGAATGGCAAAAAATCTGTTCTTGCTAGTTTTGGTATTGATCTGACAGAGGAAGCAAAGCAAGGGAAGCTCGACCCCGTCACCGGACGGGATAAAGAAGTTACGCGATTGGTGCATATTCTCTTGCGAAGGACAAAAAATAACCCCGTGATTATAGGCGAGGCAGGGGTCGGAAAAACTGCGATTATTGAAGGCCTGGCGCAAGCGATTGTTTCGGGCAACATGCCAAAGGATCTGCAAGGAAAAAGAATAATCCAGCTTGATTTATCCTCACTCGTTGCCGGCGCATCTCACAGAGGAGAGTTTGAAGAACGGCTTCGCAGTGTTATCAAAGAAGCGATGGCGTCAAGCGGACAGATTATCCTTTTTGTAGATGAGATTCATACAGTCATGGGAGCAGGAGACGAGGGCGGAGCAATGGATGCATCAAATATCATAAAACCATATCTTGCGCGTGGTCAATTGCAAATCATCGGAACGACAACGACGACAGAGTACAGAAAGCATTTTGAAAAGGACAAAGCATTTGAAAGGCGCTTTCAGCCGATTCTGTGCGAGGAGCCGGATGAGGAAAATGCAATGAAAATGCTTCAAGTTTTAAAGCCAAAGTATGAAAAGTTTCATAATGTTGTTATTACCAATGAGGCAATTGAGGCAGCGGTAAAGCTTTCTAAAAAATACATTGGCGAGCGGTATTTGCCTGATAAGGCTGTAGATTTACTCGATGAGGCAGCTGCAGAGGTAAAGCTTTCCCATGGTGGAGAATCCGCAGTACCCGCTAATCCCCCTACTCCACCTTCTCCTTCTAATCCTTCAGCTCCGACTGGCAATGAAGTGAGAAAGGCAGATATTGAGAAGGTTGTAAGCGCCTGGACTGGTATTCCTATAACTAAATTGACCGAAGACGAAGGGCAAAAGTTACTCAAGCTTGAAGAGCGCATACACCAGCGCTTAATCGACCAGGAGGAAGCAGTCGCTGCGGTGGCTGAAGCAGTCAGACGGGGAAGGATCGGTTTGGCTGCTGCAAATCGGCCGATTGCATCCTTTATTTTCCTCGGCCCAACAGGTGTAGGGAAGACCGAACTTGCAAAAACCTTAGCTGAAATACTTTTTGGTCGGGACGATGCAATGGTTCGCCTTGATATGTCAGAGTATATGGAAAAGCATGAGGTGGCAAAATTAATCGGCGCACCTCCTGGATACGTTGGGTATGAGGAAGGCGGTCAGCTGACAGAGGCAGTCCGTGCCAAGCCATATTCTATAGTACTCATGGATGAGGTTGAGAAAGCGCATCCTGATGTATTTAATATTTTGCTTCAGTTACTAGAAGACGGAAGGTTAACTGATAATAAAGGCAATACTATTTCATTCAAAAATACCATTGTTATTTGTACGTCAAATATCGGAAGTCAGGTTATCCAGCAAAAATTAAGTCAGCAAGATACAAAGACACAAAAAACCAAAGAACAATATGCAAAAGAATTCTCAGAGCTAGAAACGCTCATCTCAGATGAGTTGCATAAATTCTTCAGACCAGAATTGCTAAATCGTTTTGATGATACAGTCATTTTCAAGCCATTGCGGCGTGAAGACATGAATCACATTGCAAAGTTAGGCATTGAGAAAACAGCAAAGCTCTTAAAAGAGCAGGGATATATATTGGAGATAACAGACAAAGCAGTAGACCAGCTTGCGCAAGAAGGATATGATCCGGTATATGGAGCGCGTCCACTCCGACGACTCATACAATCTAGTATTGAAAACCCGATAGCGTTGCAGCTTATTAGCAAAAAATTTGTACCTGGTGACACGATACAGCTTGATTACGATGCAACAAAAAATGAATACGTCTTCAATAAAATAAATAAGACAGCTACAGAAGAGCCACCCTCCTCCGCTAAGGCTACGGAGGGCAAGGAAGGGAGCACTGATGGTCAGCAGCCGCAAGCGCCAGGGGGAGCGGGGCAAGCTCAGACATTTTCTCAACAACCTGCGATGACGCAATCGCCAATGCCGGTTCCAGGACAGGGTGGTATGCCTGATCCAAATGTGGTAGCAGTACAAAATGCCCAGCAGCAGGCAATGGGGATGTCGCCACAGATCACAGATCCAAATGGTATGATTCAACCATCATTTGACGTAAGTCAGGTAATTGATCAACAGCAAGTACCGCCTCCTCCACAGACAGGTAATACTGTGCCAATGAGCAGTAGCTTCGCTGCTGCTCTCTCCAACCTCAAGGAGACAGAGTAAGTAGATTTCCTGTTTCTTATTTGTATTTTCTTTCAATACTCCTTTATACTTAAAGTATTATCGTCCTGAACGAAGTTCAGTGATTCGTTTGTGGAAATATGACTGCCTATTTACTATTGCCTTTTTCATTTCTCAAATTCTGGTACTTCGACGCGCCATTTGAAATCCTCGCGTATTTTAACTCACTCAATCATACTTTCTTACAGCTTTTCTCACTTTCCCTTATGGTTAGGACATTTTTCAAACCGATTAAAAATGAATATCGCAAAGGGCTCGTTGGATTCTCAATCGGCATGGGCATGGTTGTTAAAACCTGCGTTATCTGTGCTGATTTGGTACTCTTTTTCTTTTTACTACTCTTTGAATTTATAGCACTCTTTATTTTCCTGCTGTTTCCAGTCATCGCATTTTATATTTTGTTTTTATAAATCTATGTTTACAAACGCACGAATATACCATTTTTATCAAACAATTCCTGTACGCTTCTTCCGTGCTATCCTAACAGGCGTTCTGATTGCTGGGCTCGTAGTAGATATCACAAATGGAGCATTTCCCCGGTTTTCGCTTTTCTTCCTCAGTCTTCTTCTGATGGTCGAGATTTTTTTCCATTTTAAGATTGGAAAGACGCGGCCGAGCCTTCCACTTTCTGAGAATGATAGACATTTTCTTTTGTCACTGACATGGCCGGCATTTTGTGCGTATGTCAATTCAGTCTCAACAGAAAAATTCATACAAACACTCCTTTCCCAAAAAAGCATGCAGTTTATTTTGGAAAAAGCAGAGATTACGACGCAGGAAGTAACAGTGACATCATTGACAAAAGATCAGATCGTCGTCTACGCAGCACGGGTTGCAAAAGAGTTTAGCGGCACATATATCACAACAATGGATCTTCTTGTTGCTGCTTTACTGTTAACAGAGGAGCTGACAAAGCTATTGTTTTCCAAACAACTGAAGCCATCAATGCTTCTCCATATCCTCTATTGGGCTAGGACACAATATGATCAAGAAGAGCACCCGCCAAAGTCTGAAGTCCATTTTTCAGGTGACGGATTGGGTGAAGCGATTGTGACCGGCTGGACGCCTGAGACAAAAAACTACACGACTGATTGGACGCAGAAAGCATTGAGGGAGAAGCCGTTTCTTTTAGGAAGAAAAGAACAATACCAGCAAATGGTAGAAGGATTGTTAAAAAGCGAGCATAATAATGTGCTGCTTATCGGAGATTCCGGGGTAGGTAAAGAAACGCTGTTACTGTCCCTAGTGCACGATAGCTTTTCAGGAAAGCTGCCAGGGACACTTAAGCACAAACGTCTGCTCGAGTTAGATTTGGGTAGCTTGATTGCAGGCGCAACAGAAAAAGGAGAGCTTACGTCCCGGCTTGAGGCGATTATCGCAGAGGTTTCACACGCTGGGAATATTATTCTTTATATTCCAGAATTTCAAAATGTGCTTGGAAGCACCTCATTTAGGCTCAATCTTTCAGGAGCGCTCATGCCATATCTCAAATCAGGAGTATTACCGATCATCGCGACAGTCACAAAGGGAAATTACAAGACCTATGTTGAGCAAGATCCGATACGGGAAGCATTCACACATGTAGTACTCGATGAGCCGGATCACGAGACGGCTCTTTTAATGTTATTGCAGAAAGCTGTGAGTATTGAGACGTACTATCGTGTCAGCATTTCATATAACGCAGTCCGTGCAGCACTTGAGTATGCCCACGTCTATCTTCCAGATGATGTATTACCGGGGAGCGCAGTGACACTTTTGACTGATGCGGCAAATACCGTGTCGTTGAGTAGCCAGGGACACGTCATCAATAAGAAGAAAATTGTTGGAGCTTCCGACATAACAAAGAAGATTCAGGAGAAAACACACGTTGCAGTCGGAGCTCCAGATACGAAAGAGTCAAAAACCCTCTTGCAGCTTGAGGAAATATTGCACAAGCGGGTCATAGGACAAGATGATGCGATAAGGGTGATTGCTGAGGCGATGCGTCGAGTTCGGACCGGATTGTCAGCCGAAAAAAAACCGATTTCTTTCCTCTTCCTCGGCCCAACAGGTGTCGGGAAGACAGAGACAGCGAAAGTACTGGCGGAGTCATATTTTGGCGGTGAAGAAAAAATTATTAGACTTGATATGAGTGAGTACACGGGGGATGACGGCTTGAAGCGATTATTAGGTGCACCTCCTGGAGAAGGTAGTGAGCGCGGAGAACTGACTGATAAGATACATGACCATCCGTTCTCGCTTGTTCTTTTGGATGAATTTGAAAAAGCAGATAAAAAAATATTGGATCTTTTTCTGCAAGTATTTGAAGACGGACGATTAACAGATAACAAAGGGAAAACAGTCTCGTTTGCGCATTCGATCATTATCGCAACATCCAATGCAGGATCAGAATTTATTCGTGAAGCTGTTAAAGACGGCCAGGCAATATTGGATGATTTTCAGAAGAAACTTCTTGAATACCTACAGACACAGCATTTGTTTAAGCCAGAGCTTCTTAATCGATTTGACGCGATTGTGACGTTTAAACCATTGACTGAAGAGGAGATTCATAAAGTAGTAAAGTTAATGTTGTCTGAGTTGGAGCAGAAATTAACAAAACAAGATATTACTTTGACGTTCGGAAATGATGTCGTCGCCGCAATTGCAAAGGCAGGGTTTGACCAACAGTTCGGCGCGCGACCGCTTCGAAGACATATCCAAGATACAATCGAAGATGCAATCGCGCAAAAGAAGCTGGCAAACGAGATACAGCGAGGTAATACTGTAACAGTTTCCACTGATGCGCAAGGAACGTTGCAATATACTGTAAGCTAATTTTAAATATTCAATGAAAATTTTAAATTGTAAATTGAAAATTAGTATGTTTTGTTTCAAGGGTCGGGGAGACCTATATGTTGTCTCTATTCTCACGCTTATTATCATCGCCTCTGCATTTCTCGTTGGTGGTGTGTATCCTGACTTAAATCAGGTTCCAGAGACGGCTGATATGTTTGAGCCAAAAGAGAAGAAGGCTGATAAGAAAAATACCGGCGTTGTACAACTTCGGCAGCTCGATGTCAACAAAAAACCACGAAATCAGGACAATAATAGCAATAATCGTAATCGTCAGGACCAAACAGGGAAGCCTCCTGCATGCACGAAAAAAGGCGCGATTGCTTTTCTTATTGATGTATCAGCTTCAATGGAAGCTAATGGCAAGTTAACAAAACTGAAAGAAGCGCTTAACGGCTTTGTGAATAAGCTGCCAAGCGAGACGCTTGTTGGATTGTATACATTCTCAGATCGAACCTTCGGAGAGCCGAAAGAGCGAGTTGCTTTCGGCCCAAAGACAAAGCTTCTAACACCAGTTGGAAATTCCCCAATTGACGCATTGTCTCCTGAAGGCGCAACATTTATGCTTGATGGATTTCAGCTTGTTCAGGGAAAACTCAGTGTTGCGAAAGATGACTTTCCCAATCGCCAATTCAGCCTTATTTTGGTCTCAGATGGCGTACCGGAGTTAATTGAGTGTGATACGTCCCATATGCCCGATAATACGTGCCGGGCTAATCGAAATTACGATTATACGCAGGATCCAACGCTTACTAACATTCCAGATTTGATAAAAGACCAAGATGTGCGCATTTATTCTATTGCAATGTATGACAAGGATGATTTGGATGTCTCAACAAATCAATTGATTTATATTATGCAGACTCTTGCCTCTCCTGACAGCTATTTTGACGAAACCGCAAATGGAGGCGGGCTTGACGCGACATATGAGAGGATTAAAAGCTCTATTTGTAAGTAGGACAAGGAAAACTGAGTATCTCTTCAGTTTTTGCGGTTGAAGAATAGCCTCATATTTGCTATACTAGGTCATTATGCCAGCGATACAGCGAAGCGAATTCTCATTAGCGTTAAATCAAGTCGCCACAGAACGTGGTGTTGATACCGCCGTAGTTTTAGAAACAGTAAAAAATGCTATACTCGCAGCATACCGCAAAGACCACCCTGGAGCAGAAATTGAAGAATATAGTGCAGAACTCAATCCCAACACGGGCGAGGCAAAGATTCTGCATAACGGTAAAGATGTTACACCCCCTGGATTTGGAAGAATAGCAGCGCAGACTGCAAAGCAAGTTATCCTTCAGAAAATCCGCGAGAAAGAAAAAGAAGCAATTCTCTCCGACTACAAATTGCGTATAGGCACCGTTGTCAATGGTATGGTTCTTCGTTTTGCAGGCTCAAGTATCATTATCGATATTGGCAAAATAGAGGCAATTATGCCTCCTCAGGAGCAAATTCCAAATGAAAAATATCGCCTCAATCAACGATTTTCTGTGCATTTACTCGAAATCAGAGAAGGTCTAAGGGGTGAGGAAGTTATCGTTTCACGCGCAAGTAACGGGCTTTTGGAGGGGCTTTTTAAGCGGGAAGTTCCTGAAGTCGCACAGGGAAGTGTACAGATTAAAGCAGTCGTTCGCGAGCCAGGGAATAGAGCAAAAGTCGCTGTCAGTTCAAATCAGTCTGGTATTGATCCTGTTGGATCATGCGTCGGGCAGAAAGGCGTTCGTATTCAGGCGGTCATTCAGGAGAACGGAGGCCTTGAGAAAATTGATATTATTCAGTATAAGGAAGACGCGAAGAGTTATATCGCAAATGCGTTATCTCCGGCAAAGAATGTCCGTGTCGAATTAAACGAAGAGGAAAAAGTAGCCCATGTTTTTGTACCAAAGGATCAGCTGTCTTTGACAATCGGCGCAGGAGGACAGAATGTGCGGCTTGCCTCAAAATTAACAGGATATCGGATAGAGGTTGAGGGAGAAGGCGGAGAGGAAGAAGTAAAAGAGACACAGGGGACAAAAGAGCCAGAAGAAAAAAATGAGACAAAGGAGTCAAAAGAGACAGAGGAGACAAAGGCCAAGGAGGAGAACGAAGTGGCAAAAGAGGCGAAGGTTGAGGAAGCTGAGGCGAGCTCCGAGGGGCAAGCAAAAGAAGAGAAGAGTGATGAGTAGGCAATCCGAATTCAACATCTATGTTTAAGACATTGAGCCATTTGAATTTTGGTATTGTTTCGGGTTTCGATATTCGTATTTCGAGTTTTACGGTACATGTATGGCAAATAAAAAAACAGACACAAAGAATAATGAGCCTACGGCTTTCCCCCCCGTCGTAGCAGTACTTGGACACGTTGACCACGGTAAGACAACGCTTCTTGATACTATTCGTAAATCATCGATCGCAGAGCGTGAGTTTGGTGGTATCACGCAGCGAATCGGCGCGTCTTCAGTTGAAATCGTACACGAAGGGAAAAATCGCTGGATTACCTTTATTGATACGCCAGGGCATGAGGCTTTTTCTCAGATGCGAAGCCGTGGCGCGACCGTTGCGGATGTCGGGCTTTTGATCGTCTCAGCCGTTGATGGCGTTATGCCCCAAACGAAAGAAAGCATCGTAATGCTCAAGCAAACCAATATTCCCTACATTGTCGTCTTAACCAAGGCTGATGTGGATACAGCAATCCCTGAAAAAGTAAAACAGCAGTTAATAAAAGAAGAAGTATTGCTTGAGGGATTGGGAGGAGACGTGCCTGTCATTGAAGTCTCTGCCAAAACAAATCTTCGCATAAAAGAGCTTCTCGATCTTGTTCTCCTGGTCTACGATCTGCATCAGAGACCGGGCGTGGGAAGAGAGGTGCTTGAGGCTATAGTTATTGAATCTCGACTTGACCAGAAAGCTGGTCCACGCGCAACGGTCATTATCAAGAATGGGAAGCTCGCTGTTCGAGAATCTGTGTCTTCAGAAGAAGAGACGTTTAAGGTGCGAACCATCATTAATACCGAAGGGAAGCAAGTTTTGGAAGCAACTGTCGGAGATGCTGTTGAGATCCTTGGTTTTTCAAAAGTACCAAGTGTTGGAAGTAGGATCACTCACGGTCAAGGAGAGGCTAAAAAAGAGGAGACACAAGCTTCCACGCCTCTGAAGCGTGAGCTCGTGTATGCCTCCCCAAAAGCTGATTCTGGTTTGGCGATTGTTCTGGCTGCAGATACCCAAGGCTCGCTTGAGGCTATTGCACATTCTTTACCCAAGGAGGTAAAAATCATCGCCAAAAAGACAGGTGAGGTGACTGAGGCTGATATTCTTATGGCAAAATCGACAGGCGCAATCGTGCTTGGCTTTAACAGCAAGATCCGGCCAGATGTACAGAAACTCGCTTTTACAGAGAAGGTACTTGCCAAAAACTACCAGATTATCTATGAGATGCTCGATGAAATCAAAGATGTGCTTGAAGGGAAGCGCTTAGCCGGGATTGAACAAGTTTTTGGTACAGCTCAGGTACTTGCTAGCTTCCCCTTCGAGAAGAGCTTAGTTTTGGGCGTGAAGGTGCTTGAGGGGAGAGTAGCACGGGGAGATAAAGTGAGGCTAGAGAGGAAAAATGAGACTATAGGGGAAAGTACCGTTTCCTCCCTCAGAAGCGGAAAAAACCCCGTATCTAAGATCGAGCGTGGCCAGGAGGCTGGTTTACTCCTCAATCCAATACTTGACTTTCGCATAGGAGATATGTTAACATGCCATAGCTAATTAATATAGGATACTATGGATAACGTTGCTTTACAGCAAATTAGAGACATTATCGAAAAAAATGACAAGGTCGCCATTGCCGTTGGACGCAGCGTGACAGTGGACGATATGGCTCCTGCGCTTTCCCTCTACCTATCCCTCCAACAAATGCGAAAGCAAGTAACGATTGCTTCAGCTTCTCAACCGACCGTTGAACTTTCTTCACTCGTTGGTATTAATAAAGTTGCTTCACAATTTGGTGGCAGCAGTGGCGACTTGATTGTTTCATTCCCATACAAAGAAGGAGAAATTGAAAAAGTTTCCTACACAATTGATAATGGATATCTTAATATCGTCGTCAAAGCAGGCGAGCAAGGCTTGGGCTTTCAGGAGACAGACGTTCGCTATACACGCGGTGGCGGTACGCCTTCAGTATTATTTGTCATTGGTACACCGCGACTTTCTGACTTAGGAACGCTCTTTGATCCAGAAGCGCTGAAGAACACAACGATTGTTAATATCGATAACAAAGCAGACAATCAAGGATTTGGTGACGCTGTTTTGGTCTCGCAAAATGCCTCATCTGTCAGTGAGTTGGTAGCGAATCTCCTTTCCTACATTGGCGTAGATTTGGATATTGATGTCGCGCAGAATCTCTTAAGCGGTATTTCTTTTGCAACAGGCAATTTCCAAGATCCAAAAACAACTGGAGCTGCATTTGAAATGGCAGGAATTCTTATGAAAAAGGGCGCAATGCGTATGAGTGGAGTAGCACCAGCACCACGACCAACAATGCCGCGAAATAGTTTCATGCAGCAACCACCTATGCCAACACAAATACCGCAGCGACAACCTCAACCACAACAGCAAAGTGAAGATCGCGTTTCAACCTTTATGCCAGAGACAATGAAGGCAGCCCCAACGCAAATGCCACGACAACCTTTCAGACAACCGATGCAGTCATCAACATCGCAACCGCAACAGCAGGCTCGTGACAACAGAAAACCTCCATCTGATTGGCTAACGCCAAAAGTATATAAGGGATCGGATAAATTGGAGTAATACTCCAGCTGAAAAATTTTCCATTGTCCATTTTCCATTGTTTTAATAACACACCTTAAACATTCGTCATCCTGGTAAGTGGAGCGCATCCAGGATCTCTAAACCAGAGAGATTCTGGCAAAGCTCAGCTTTGCCAGAATGACGAAGATTGCGTAACTTGACTTAATAATTTGCAATTGACAAATTCTTCAACACATTGAAATACTGAATATATGGATACTACAGATCAACCAATTCAAAATCCACAGCCTGAAACACAGGTTAGTCACTCGCATTCTTCAAAAACAAAACTGTTACTGATTGGGTTGGGCATTTTATTTGTTTTGGGAATGGGTGGAGCATATGTTATGGGGACGAGGATTAGTCAGCCAGAGCAAAATGGGTCAAATGTAACCCCGACAATTTCTCAACCTATTTCAACTTCTAACACAACTGTTGATTGGAAAACATATACAAATGCAAAATATCAATATACGATTGACTATCCAGATTTTTTAAAACACACTTCAGTGATTGTTAATGGGGTAACGACTGATAAATGGGTATCTTCTGATAATTCATATGCAATTTTTGTAATTTCTTATCCGGAGGGAGTCAATTCATACCTACAATTCTATGCAGATACTAAAAAAGATGAATCTGTTTCTGTTGCTGGTCAAAAAGTAAGAAAACTTGTTGGAAAAGAAGTAGTCTCTGAAAAAGGCACACTAATCCATATCGGACCTCTCAAGCATATTAGACAAAACCATATGTTAGTTTATTCATCTACTTCTGATTTAGCAAACTCCGCAGGGATATCTATTTTTGACCAAATGATTTCAAGCTTCAAATTTACAGATCAAGCGCAATTCCTTTCTCCAACAGCAAGTTTGCTTACAAAATCATACAAAGATAAAGATTATGGGTATTCTATTTCGTATCCGAAAGAATGGTCGTTTCGCAGAACATATGGCGACGATATAAAGAAACCAGGAATCGAAGATATTATGAGTGGAATTGATATTCATAATGATGAGAGTAGACTTAATATCAGCATTGTTGCAAACGTTCTTGATTCGCATGGAATGACTGATATTGATGCGTGGATAAATAAGTATGATCTGAACTATCCAAAGAATTCTTCGAAAGAAAAAGTAATATTTAATACATATCCTGCTATAAAATATGTTTATAATTCGGATAGAGGGAAAGAGGCAATTTACTTTATTTCAGGAAAATATGCATACAGGATTTACTACTCTGAAATCCAATCGATTTCAGATATTACTCGCGAAGTTGTAGAAAGTTTTCGACCGCAATAATTTCAAAACTATCGGTACTTGTAGTACCAATGCCAGATTTGATATAATGTACTCTGTTATGCCACTAAGTACGACACAGAAACAAGAGATTATTAAGCAATTTCAGACAGCTGACGGAGATACCGGAAGCCCTGAAGTGCAGATAGCGCTTTTGACAAATCGAATCGGTCGATTGGCAGATCATCTCAAAGGACATGCGCATGATGTGCACAGTAGACGCGGACTTTTGTCAATGATTGCAAAAAGAAGAAGGCTTATTAACTTTCTTAAGAAGGTAGATACTATACGATCCTCTGGTATCGTGAAGAAGATTGGACTCAAAGATTAATGGATAAAAAAACCTCTGTTGAAGTAGACTTCGCAGGCAAAAAACTGACATTCGAAACAGGAGAACTCGCCCCACAAGCGACAACATCTATTCTTGCCAGACTTGGCGATACGATGGTACTTGCCACAGTCGTTGCAGGCAATCTTCGTGAAGATCTTGGTTATTTCCCGCTTACCGTAGAATACGTTGAGCGGCTATATGCGGGTGGACGAATAAAAGGAAGCAGATGGGTCAAGCGCGAAGGAAGACCATCTGACGAAGCAGTATTAATCGGCAGGCTCATCGATCGCTCGATTCGCCCGCTTTTCCCCAAAGAATATAAGAACGAAGTGCAGGTAGCAGTGACTGTACTTTCAGTTGACGGGGAAAATGAACCAGATATTTTAGCGCTCAATGCAGTTTCTGCAGCCTTGGCAATCTCTCCTATTCCGTGGAATGGCCCAATTGGCGCAATTCGCATGGGGTACATGAAAGAAGGAGAAGAAGGCGGAGCAAAATTCTTACCAAACCCCACACGAAGCGAAGCAGCCAATTCTGAGATTGATATTATTGTTTCCCAGACCAAAGACAAGACACATATGATTGAAGCAGGAGCCACTCAGGCACCTGAGGCGGTTATGGTCGAGGCGATAAAACTTGCCCATGAAGAGGCGAATAAAATCATAAGCATGGTTGAGGGCTTAGTTAAAAAAGTAGGCCAGAAAAAAGTATCTGTCACGCCAAATGCAGCGCTTACTGAGATGGCGGCAAGGATTGAGAAAACATACAAAGAAGAATTAACCACTCTTGCAAAAGACTTGGCACAAAAAGAAGCAGGGGGCAAAACCATGAGTCAGCTAGTTGATAAGATTTTTGATCAGGAGAAGCTCGCTGATCCCACAGCCGATCTTGATAAAAAGAATATCGCGCAGGCATTAGAGTACGTCATGTATAAGCAGATCAAAAGCAATGCAGTTAACAAAAAGCAGCGTCCAGACGGGAGAAAGATTGATGAACTTCGTCCAATTAGTGTCCAGGTTGGTGTGTTGCCTCGAACTCACGGATCAGCGATTTTTGCCAGGGGTCTTACGCAGGCGCTTACTGTTGCGACGCTTGGATCTCCACGTCTTGAGCAGCTAATCGAGTCGGCAGAAGGTGAGGAAAGCAAGCGCTATATTCATCATTACTCAATGCCGCCATATTCAGTCGGCGAAGCAGGAAGATTTGGATCTGCATCTCGCAGGGAAATAGGACATGGAGCACTCGCAGAACGAGCGCTTGAACCCGTTATTCCGACCAAAGACAAGTTCCCCTACACGATCCGCATCGTTTCTGAGATTCTCTCATCCAATGGATCAACATCAATGGCATCTGTCTGTGGATCATCGCTCGCGCTCATGGATGCTGGCGTTCCTATCATCAGTCCGGTTGCAGGTATTTCAGTCGGTATGATGTCTGAGGGAGAAAAGTATGTTTTACTCACTGATATCATAGGGCTTGAAGATTTTTCAGGCGACATGGACTTTAAAGTTGCAGGAACAGCGCTTGGGGTTACTGCGATACAGCTTGATGTGAAGATTCCAGGTCTGACACTTGCACAAATTCAGGAGACATTTGATCGGGCACAGGAAGCAAGAATGGTGATTCTTGAAAAAATGCTCGCTGTTATTCCACAATACAGAGCTGAGGTATCAGAGCATGCGCCAAAGATTGAAATGATCCAGATTCCCGTTGAGAAAATCGGAGAAGTGATTGGTCCTGGCGGACGAGTAATTAAGCAAATCATTGCCGATACAGGGGCAGAAGTTGATGTCGAAGACGATGGAGCGGTGACAGTCTCTGGAACCGATGATGAAGCAGTGCAAAAAGCAGCGGATTGGGTACGCGGAATCGTACGCGAGGTAACACCTGGTGAGGAATTTGAAGGACAAGTAAAGCGCATTCTTCCTTTTGGCGCATTCGTCGAATTCTTACCTGGAAAAGAAGGTATGGTACACGTTTCGCAAATGGCAAAAGGTTTTGTGAAAAGTCCTGATGAGGTTGTCGCACTTGGAGATACGGTAAAAGTTAGAGTTTTGGAGATTGATGACCAGGGTCGGGTCAACCTTTCAATGTTATTTGGCGCTGATGCAGAGGAAAAAGCCAGAGGCGGAGACCGCGGTGGATTTGACGCAAGTAGAAACGATCGGGGGCAACGTCGAGACGATAGGCGCGACTTTCGCAGATCCACAACGCAGCGGTCGAGTATGGGTTCAGCAAGTCAGATGACAGGAAGACCGGATTTTAGAAGCGGAGGCAGCGACCATCCTTTATCACGCCAATTCCAACGAGAACGACAACAATCACAACGATCTCTAACAGGTGGTCCCCGCAAACGCTACGGGAGATAACTAGGCGTGAGATCATTTATTCTTCAGGCAAAACAACACTTTTTTCGCTTTAGAAAATCTAGCAAAATTCATGTATTGCATATAGTTCCATATTTTGGACAATGGGAGTCTTGGGATTTAATAGGCAAAATTCTCAAAAAAGAACTTTCTGCAGCAGATGATCCTTTGTGGAGAAAATCAGGCGCAAAGACCAAAGCAGAATATGTGCTCTGGAGCTGGAATGGATGTGGCATGGCGTGCCTGAAGATGATTTTGTCGTATCTTAAGAAAAAGGAATATCCGCTTGTAACACTTGGTAAAATATGTATGGAATACGGAGGATACAAACCTTCATCCAAAGTCAATGATTTGCTAGGATTGTTCTATGCCCCCTTCGTGACGTTTATACAAAAGGAATTTGGATTGAAAGGGCGGGTTGTTTCATTATTTTCCGTTGATGAAACTATCTACGCCTTAGATCAAGGAAATGTGGTCATTGCTTCAGTTAGTCCGTTAATCAGAGATGTAAACGTAAAGCCTTCTTCAAAAGGCGGTCACCTCGTTTTAATTGTTGGGTATGACGTAAGGAGATCAGAGTTAATCTTTCATAATCCTTCAGGCGACACAAAAACATCGCAGGAGTTCGTTCATATTTCCTTTAGCGACTTTGAAAGGTTTTTTGCCAACAGAGGAATAATTGTACATTTAGAAAAATAGAGATTGGGATGTCACATCTTGTGTAAAATATACTAACTTATTATACAGTGGTCAGAGTCCCCTAGGTGTCAAGCTATTCCATCCTTCGGAAGTCTCAGGACTATAGCCTCCCCAGGTGGACATAGTGAAACGCTTCTTGATTTTTTATCGTTTTTCCTCTTTACTAAATATATTCTGTGAAAAAAAGAACAAAACACCGAGCAGTCAAACAGAAACGCTGGTATCGACTACCTAATCGTATTTTAGTCATCCTGATAGGACTAAGTTTATTAATCCTGACAATATTAAGCCTTGGGATAATCGTTGGCCTCATTACATAAATCTTTAAATGGTTCCATGAGTAATACCTCTCTGTTATAATCTCAAGTAGTATGGAGGGGAAGGTAGTCTTTGAAGGAGAAAGCAAGACAGGCGATAAGCTACTTATTCGTTATCCGACGAAACATGATTTAGATGCACTCCTTACGTATATTAATGCTCTCTCAAAGGAGCAAACATATATCAGGTATCAAGGAGAAGAAATAACGCTTGAAGAGGAAACGCAATATCTTACTAGTCAACTCAAAAGAATAGAGCAAAAACAATCTGTTCAGCTATTGGTATTTTCTGAAGGCGAACTGATCGGAAATACAAGTATAGATTTATTCGATAAAACAGAAAGCCATAAAGGACTTCTTGGGATATCGATTGCAAAAGACTATCGGGGTAAAGGAATCGGTAAGTTATTGCTTAAGCATATCCTTGAAGAAGTAAAAACCCTACCAAAACTTCGCATTATTACGTTAGCGGTATATTCAGTTAACAATCTTGCGATAGAAATGTACAAAAAGTTTGGATTTGTAGAATATGGAAGATTGCCTAATGGCGTGCATTATAGAGGAAATTTTATTGACGAAATTCTAATGTATAAACCGGTCAGGTAGCTTCTCCTCCTTTGTTTTTCCAGCATAAGTAGTAGTATAATGAATACATGGATCCTGCCCAGAAAGCCGCAAGCAACAGCGCAAATAACCAGCAAGTTACCCCATCTGTACCCAACAATGGTACTGTTCCCTTGCAGAAGCCGCTTGCCGTTCCCGACCAAGGAAAATCAAGCGATCAGATAAGAAAGTTAGGAGAGAAAATAGAACAAGCGCCTATCCCTGAAGACTTACGTCAACTGCTCCTTGAGCGCATCTCGCGTCTAGCGCTGCTTCGTTCGTCTGCAGGATTTATGAGCGCAAATTATATTCTCGAGTATGAAAATACCTCATCATACATTAACTGGGTCGTACGACTGCCCTGGGATAAGAACACACAAGACATACTCGATCTTGTCAAAGCGAAACAAATTCTTGACAAAAACCACCACGGGTTGGAAGTGATAAAAACACGCATTCTTGAATATATGGCAACCGTTATTCTCAATCTAAAAAATAATACGCTTGAGCATATTGCACACGCGCCGATTCTTTGCCTTGTCGGCCTTGCCGGTACTGGAAAAACAACGCTTGCTTACTCGATTGCCGAAGCATTGGGGAAAAAATTTGAGCGTATTCCATTTGGCGGCATGGCTGATTCGCGCGCTTTAAGAGGTCAATCACGCGCCTTCCCCGATGCGGAACCAGGGCTTGTTATAAAAAAGCTCATTGATGCGCAGGCAAAAAATTGCGTCATCCTTCTTGATGAGCTTGATCGTGTAACCGACGCAGAACGGGGTGATATCATGGGCGTGCTTCTTGAGCTTTTGGATCCGGGACAGAATAAGGCATTCACAGATCATTATATCGATTATCCATTTGATCTCTCAAACGTGCTTTTTATCGCAACCGGAAATAACACGACCAATATCTCAACAGCGGTACTTGATAGACTTGAGATTATCCAGATGCCATCCTACACAGATCAGGAGAAGATCGTTATTGCCAAGCAATACCTTTTTTCTCGTGTTCGCCAGATGACTGGGTTGACAGAGCAGCAACTTGTCGTTGCAGATGATGTCTGGCCAGGTATTATTCGCCCACTCGGGTTTGATTCTGGCATCAGGTCTTTGCAGCGAACGATTGAAGGAGTATGTCGGAAGGCAGCAAGAATTATTGTTGAAGGAAAGGCACAATCAATCCAGGTGACAAACGCCAATATTAAAGACTTCCTGCCGCACTACTAGAGTGCTCGTATTAGACATTTTATTCTTAAGACCCTATACTATACACAATAAATAATTAGATGGACAAGACGATTTCTCAACAACCGACGAAAAATACAAACACAGTCTCCTTTATCCCCATAGGCGGTATCGGTGAAGTCACCAAAAATATGTACCTGTACGAGTACTCGCCTCGCGGCGAAGCGGGTGGCAATGAGATTCTAATTGTTGATTGCGGGATCGGTTTTCCTGATGATTCAATGCTTGGGGTTGATTTGCTTTTGCCAGATATTGCTTATTTACAGTCAACCAACAAAAAAATAGTCGGCATGCTATTAACCCATGGTCATGAAGACCATATCGGTGCATTGCCCTATCTTCTTCCACAATTACCGCCGATGCCTATTTTTGCGTCCCCCCTGACTGCGGCGTTTGCAAATGAAAAGCTCAAAGAATTCCAAATCAAAACTGCAGTGCAGTCTGTAAAATTTGGCGGGGAGGAGCGTCGGCTCGGCAGTTTTTTCTGTACATTTGTTCATGTCACCCATTCTGTCCCTGATACAGCAAATATCCTTATTAAAACGCCTGTTGGCACGTTTTATCACGGAAGCGATTTTAAGCTTGATGTCACACCCGCCGACGGGGTAAAAACCGACTATCTACGGATCGCCAAAGCCGGAGAGCAGGGGGTGCTTGCTTTGATGTCTGACTGTTTGGGAGCAGACAGAAAAGGGTTCTCGCAATCGGAAGATTCCTTGGGCCAGAATTTTGAGCGGGCAATACTTGAGACGCAAGGAAAATGCATTGTTACGACATACTCGTCAAACATTTCACGCCTTAACCAGGCAATCCAGGCGGCAGAGAAACTGAATCGTAAAGTCTGCTTTGTTGGTCGATCAATCGTCAAAGCAAAGATTATCGGTCAAAAAATGGGGTATTTGCAGATAAGAGACGGTACAGAAGTGCAAATCGAGAAGGTGAGAAGATTTCGTGACAATCAGTTGGTGTTGCTCGTTGCAGGGAGCCAGGGGCAGGAGAATTCTGCGATGAGTAGAATTGCAAACGGCGAGCATAAGGAAATTTCCTTAACAGAAAAAGATACAGTAGTCTTTTCTTCAGACACGATACCCGGCAATGAACGGTCAGTGAATGCGCTTTTCGATGCTATCGCAAAAAAGGGGGCAAAGATTCTTTATTCAGATAGCTCATCAGAATTTCACGTCTCAGGTCACGGATCAGAAGGTGATTTGATGCTTATGATGTCACTGGTAAAGCCAAAATTCATGGTACCGATAAGCGGTACGTACAAGCATATGATGGCATATAAGTTGCTTGTACAGCGTGTCAATAATAGAAATAACAACGTTTATGTCGTTGAGAATGGGCAGGAGCTCATTTTTTCTCCAAATAGCGTCTCATATGGCAAAAGGTTTGATTTACGAACAATTTATGTTGACCAAGTATCAGGTGAAGAAATAGAAGGGTTTGTGCTTCGCGATCGTGAGCAGTTGGCAAAAGAAGGAATTGTCATCCTTATGGTTGAAGTCGATGCCGGGACTGGTCACCTCGTCAATACACCTGAAATTGTCACCCGCGGTTTTTCACCAACAGAGGCAGATGCTCTGACCCAGTCAGTCAGGGTGGAAATGCAAAAAGTGCTGTCAAGGAATAGGGGAAGAGTAACAAATTGGGTTCATATAAGGAAAGTGATTGAGGAGACTGTGACAAAGCATATTTTTGCCACACTTCATCGAAGACCCCTCGTCTTACCCGTAATAATTGAAGTTTGATCCTCTGTTGTGTTATTATCGTTAGACCCCCTATAATAAACATATGCTATTTAGAAGGAAGTCTGCCCGGAGGAAGGGGTTTAAGATAAAACTTAAGAAAAAAACCATCTATACGCTTTTTGGTATTGGTTTTTTTCTCATCGGATTACTCTTGTTGGTTTCCTATAGCAAAAGCGGAGAGGCGATGGTAATTTTTAACAATCTCTTAACATCCCGCTTTGGTGGCATTGGCTTCTTAGCTCCCTTTGTCTTTATCTTCTTTGGTTTCTACTTTTTCCGCATGAGAATGGCAATTTCACGGCCAAATGTTGCAATAGGATTCCTTCTCTTCTTTATCTCGCTCCTTGGGGTCACCAAAAGCGGAACAATTGGGCAGGAGATTTTCCGCATTCTTGAGGAGATACTTACTACCGTTGGCGCGGATTTAGTATTTATTGCAGGACTTGTCGTTGGTAATATCGTCTTTTTTGATACATCAATTGACGAAATATTTCAAGCGATTTCACTTATTGGAAAAAATATGTATCGTATTTTACCCATGAGACTTTTTTCAAGAAGTAGCAGGAAAGACGAGAAGCCATTTTTCGATAGAAGCAAACCAATAACAATAAAAGGAGCTAGTAAAGAATCGGGAGTAGTGCTTGTTCCTGCTATGAACAAAAAAGAGCCAGAATTACTCTCAGAGAAGCTCGTAAAAAATGTGCTTACTGGAGGAGGGGGAATTTGGGAATATCCACCGCTGTCTTTGCTTTCTGATGCTCCTGGAGCAAAAGCGGACAGGGGAGATATCAATAAAATCGCATCCATTATCGAAAAGACATTACAGAGTTTTGGCGTTGAAGCACGCGTCGCTGAAGTCAATTTGGGCCCTGCGGTTACACAGTACGCACTCGAGATTGCTCTTGGTACGAAGGTTTCAAAGATCACATCGCTTGCAAATGACTTAGCGCTTGCAACAGAAGCGCCTACCGGTCAAATCAGAATAGAAGCACCGATTCCGGGACGCAATTTGGTTGGCATTGAGATTCCGAATCGCTCGCTTGAGATTGTGACGCTTCGGACAATGCTCGCGTCAAGCGTGATGCAGAAAGGAAAATCAAAATTGACTGTGTCCTTAGGTCTTGATGTCTCGGGCAGCCCTATCGTAACAGATATTGCAAAGATGCCACACGTTCTGGTCGCAGGTACGACCGGCTCTGGTAAGTCGGTGCTGATCAATTCTTTTATCTCGACACTCCTTTTCCGCGCCTCGCCATCTGAGGTAAAATTAATCCTTGTCGATCCAAAGCGAGTAGAATTCACTTCATACAATGGCATACCCCATCTCTTAACGCCGGTTATTGTTGAGCCTGAGAAAATCCTTTCGTCTTTGAAATGGGCGATGGGCGAGATGGATAGGCGGTATAAACTGTTTTCCGAGAGAAACGTTCGCAACATCGAAGGATATAATGAGTTGTCCGGTTTTCAGGCGCTGCCGTATATTGTCATTATTGTTGATGAGTTAGCAGATTTGATGATGTTTGCGCCTGTCGAGGTAGAAGACGCGGTAGCACGCTTGGCTCAGATGGCTCGTGCGACTGGTATTCATCTTGTTATCTCGACCCAACGACCTTCTGTAAATATCATTACCGGACTGATTAAAGCGAATATTCCTTGTAGAATCGCGTTTAATGTGTCGTCGATGATTGATTCACGCGTTATTCTCGATACCCCTGGCGCTGAGAAGTTACTCGGAAGAGGAGATATGCTTTATATCCCGCCAGATCAAGCAAAGCCTACGCGTATCCAAGGAGCGTATGTCTCGGAAAAAGAAGTAAAGAAGCTCGTTGAGTACCTCAAGTCGAAAAATATTCCTGTTGAATACACCGAGGAGATTTTGTCGCAGCCGTTGCCTCTTAAAAAAGGAAATGGAACAGCAGGGGTTGGTCCTGACGGCAAAGATCCGATGTTTGAGGAAGTGGTTCGATTGATTTGCCAATTTGATACAGCCTCTGCCTCGTTCCTGCAGCGAAAAATGTCTATTGGATACTCTCGAGCAGCTCGTATTCTTGATCAGCTAGAAGAGGTTGGTATTGTCGGACACGCCGAAGGCTCAAAGCCGAGGGAAGTATTAGTACGGAATGCTGAAGAATATTTAAGTAGTACGCAGCAAGGACAATAACAAAAATTTGATGGTAGACGGTAGAAGATTGAAGGTAGAATTTGAAGTTGGAAAATAGAAGGTAGAATTTCTTCTATTGTCTATCTTCTATCCTCAAAATCTATCTTCTACTTTCTATTATCTACCGTCAAACTCCATATGATTAGGATTGGTCAAAAATTTCATGAAGAACGCACGCGTCGCGGTTTATCTCTTGACGACGTTGCATCCGCAACAAGAATTAAGCACTCATTCCTTTCGGCAATAGAAAAGGGGGAATACCATAAGCTTCCATCAAGCGCATATGCACAAGGGTTTGTACAAAATTACGCTGCTTTTTTAGGATTTCCAAAAAGAGAAACGCTCGCACTTTTCCGTCGGGAATTCGCAGGAGAGAAAGACCTAAGAGTGCTCCCTGAAGGATTCACAAAAACGGGCAATTTTCCTTTTCGCAGTATTCGTACCCACCAAACGTTTATTCTCATTTTAGGTAGTATTCTGATCCTCGCAGGGTATGTTCTTTTTCAGTATCGCTTTATGCTCCTGAATCCGCCTCTGAGCGTCTCCTCACCACAAGGGGGTATTGTATCCGCAAAGGAGATAACCGTTGTTGGCAAAACTGATCCAAATGCAACAGTGTATGTTAACAACGATGCAGTCGCCGTCAGTAGAAATGGTGAATTTATGAAAAAGATTACAGCGTTTACGGGAAAAACAGCTATAGTAGTAAAAGCAAAAAATCGGTTGGGGAGAGAGACGACGGTAGAAAGACAGATAGAGGTTAAGTAAAATGTCTAAGGTCTAATTTCTAATATCTAATGCATTTGAACATTTAGTCATTGGACATTTTGTCCTTCGACTCCGCTCAGGATGGTTCAGATGGTGAGCTTGTCGAACCATTAGGAATTAGATATTAGGAATTAGAAATTCTATTTCTTACTGTTTTCATTCTTGACAGCATTACGGCAGTTGAGTAAGCTTACTATATGATCGATGTCATTCAGTTGATTGTACTTCTTGTCATAATCGTGGTGACGGTTGTCTTTGTCATTTTAGGAATTCAGGTTTTTTATATTCTCAGAGAGATCAGAAAAACGATTATGAAGGCAAATAGGGTCTTGGATACGACAAATTCTCTCACAGAAAGCGTTTCGGTACCTATCAGCGCACTGTCAAGCGTCATAAGCGGATTGACAGCAGGGAGTGTTGTGAGTAAGTTAATAAAAGTTGGTTTGCGCATAGTAGCAGGGGATAAGAAAAAAAGCAAAGGAGATGAAGATGGAGAATAATCAAAAACAACATAACAGCCATTTTGGCACGGCATTTTTCCTCGGTCTTATTATAGGAGCGGGTATAGCGCTTTTGTTCGCGACAAAAAAAGGAAGAAAGATTTTAAAAGCGCTTACCGAAGAGGGCTTGGATAATATGCCTGACATTAAAAAATATTTTCGCTCCACAGTGGATGAGTTTGTAGAGGACGATGAAAATGAGAGTGTATCAGACTATGTTGATGAAAAAATTCGTGTAGCTGATATGCCGCAACCTCATACCTCAAGGATTCATGTTGACAAAGAGCCCGAGAGACAAGAAGCAAAAGGAAATGGTTCTACAAAAAAGCATTCTCCAGTTAAACGTTTCTTCCGCGGGGTTCCGAAAAAGAGCTAAAAAACTGTTTTGCTTTCCACTTTTT
>CAZSQB010000010.1:0-25945 GCA_964608945.1 uncultured Gammaproteobacteria bacterium | reverse complement strand
CTTAGGTAACTTAAGTAACTTAATAGAAGCGCAAAATTCTCTTCTTGGAGTTGAAAGAGGTAAGAGTGCCTGCCCTACACTCCTACCTCGTCCAACCGCACGAGCAAAAATTTTTGCGGGGCATCGTCAGAAATTAGGAGCTTGAATGTAAGAAAAAATCTCCGTGAAAAATATTGATGTAACAATATTATTTTCACATTCTAGCCTCACGCACTTTTCTTGACAAATACTAAGGTTTTTTGTCATAAATGATATTCGGCACTTAGTTTTATTCCTGCCTGAAGAACTAATTGCCGTTTACCCTAAGAGCATTGCTTATCGTACCGGAAATTATTATCAGCGTAACGAAAGCGATGCTCTTTTTTTGTATCCGAATTGATCCAAATTAAAATAATCCAAATTTATCCTAACTCTTCAGTCTGCCCGACCAGTAATATTCGGATTAATTCGGACTAATCTCATTCGGATAAATTAGGATTCTATAAAAGTACTACTGGGATAGTCAAACCTCTATCGACTAACTTCTTGAATTGTTCGCGGCCCTGACGAATGATGAGTGCTTCTTTGTCAGAAAGAGCATGCTTGCGGATTTTTTTGTCATCTGTAAATAGGGCAAGAAACTTTTTCATATACTGTAAATAAATTCTACCACAGCTTGTCAAGAGTGTCAACCTATAGCAAATTACTCACCTAAAACTATATAACCTAGAGTAATTCTACGCGTTTTTATCTTGTCATATCAATATAAATTTTATTGCAAGAAAAATGTGGATAACTTTGGGAAAATAAAATTGCCTCTTGACAAAGTGCGGAAGAAAACAATGGCTTACTCAAAGATGGTTTTTATTGGCTGGATGAGGGGTTTAAGGAACAGCCGCATGGATGGGCGGTAATCATACTCGGCAAACGCATTGAAAAAGAGCTTTGAGAAGGAAAGTACCTTATCGCTTTTTGTCAGCGCTTTAAATGTCTTTCCTAAGCTTTCGCGAACAAAGTAGAGATGTTGATTCAGGTTGGCAACCTGGCCATATTGTAAGAGCTTCATAAATACCTCGCTGTAAATGAATGGGTAGGTATTTGTGGCAAAAGAGAAAATATCCTTTGGCAGCATAAATCGGTCAATAACAGCTGTTTCGTAGCGCATTGTGCTGTTATGCAGAAGCATAGGGTAGATCTTCTCATGGTTCGTTGGGAAGGCTGTTTTTTCGCGCTTATTGCCTTTGCTATCAATAAATGTACACTGTGTGCCAACGGCGACGATCTTAGATTGTGTGAGGAGAAAGTTGACCTGTCGCTTGATTCGGTGGAGCGACACAATATCGTGTGGGTTCATAAAAGCAATAAAGCGTGCTTTCGCACGTTTCATAGCGCGATTTAAGCAGATTGCAGGTCCATACCGCTTCTTATTACGGTACGCTTTAAGCCTCTTGTCCTTTCTGGCAAACTGCCTCAAGATTGCATACGATTTGTCCCTTGAGGCATCATCAATTGCGATTATTTCAAGGTCTTTGAAAGTTTGTTTGAGCAAGCTTTCCAGGCATGATGGAAGTAATGATTCCTCATTATAGATTGGTAAGAGAATAGAAACGGCTGTATTGGTGTATTTCATGTATTGTGTTTTTCTCGGCAGAATGGGAGCAGATTAGTGGTATTAGAGATAGAAATGTACCATACATGATAGACAATGTCAATTTTTTGAGGCTAGACGCTGGAAGATCGAAATACTCTACCTTCCAATTTCAAATTCCAGCTTCAAACTTCCAGATTCGAGCATCAAATTCTTCAAGTGCCAAGTCTTGCGCACGGTAGCTAGCATAGCCTGATGTGTTATAGGAACACCTGCCCGATAGTCCCTGATACACGTTTGGCTCTTGCTAGTATCGTACGCAGCACCCGGCACCTGTAGTTATATTACTTAGGATGGGCATTATTGTCAGATGAGAGCCGTTTACCCTTGTCCTGACAATAATTTCTCAAACTGTAGCAGAGATTATAGGGTGTGTCAAGATGTGTAATGATGGTAGTTTTGGTAAGAGATGAATTGCGAAAGTGTACGCTTTCGATTATGATTAATCCATGGCAGAGAAGCGCAATCAGCCAACAAATCGCGTTTTACTTGAGGTCAAGACATCCCGCACCGCAGAGGAAACACCTGAGGCAATGGTACAATTCTTAGCAAGCCTTACAAACCTCAAAAAATCATTTTTACTCTACTATATACGCTTTGGCGTGCCAGTGAGTTTGGAGATAAGCCTGTTGCAGCAAACGATCCATTTTTATGTCTCCATACCTCACCAGTATCAGGCATTTATCGAGAGTCAAATTATCTCCCAATACCCAAAAACACTTATCACAAAGACAAAAGACTATCTCCCAGATGTATTAGAAAGAGAAAGCAGCCTCGCGCTTGGGCAGTTGAAGCTGTTGTATAACCCGCTTTACCCGATTCGGACATACACTGACTTTAAAGAAGTTGATCCGATGTCATCGCTTCTCGGAGTTTTGTCCAAAGCCCAGATAGAAGACAAAGCCGCTCTGCAGATTCTCCTCCTTCCGGTTAATAATAGCTGGCAACGAGCTGGTGAGCGGGCAGCACGGGATAAGCAGACTGACTCGACGGGTGCAGTACAGACAAATCCTTATGCGACAGTGATAAAGCAAAAAATCGCGATGAATGGCTTTAAGACTGCCATACGACTTGCAGTAAACAGTCATACGAAGGAGCGGTCTTTGCACTTGATGTCTGAGATTGCCAATAGCTTTTCATCTTTTAACAATCCGACGGGGAACGCGTTGACGTTTCGTCGTCTGATCCTTTGGCAGAGAAAGCGTCTTATCATATCAATGCTCAAGCGCTCGCGACGTTTTATGCCTATGAATCAGGTCTTAAATGTCGAGGAGGTAGCAACACTTTTCCATTTCCCAACGCTCAAGCTTGCGAAGATCCATAACATCTCATGGTATAAGACTATTTTGTCAGAGCCACCGGAGACACTGCCAATTGCCGAAAACCTCTCTGAAGAGGAGAAAGAAGATATTAACTTTATGGCAAAGACAGAATTTAAAAATAAGATGACGGTTTTTGGCATAAAAATGAAAGACAGACGAAAGCACGTGTATCTGATAGGAAAGACAGGCACGGGAAAATCGACTTTTATTGCCAATATGGCCATAAACGACATGCGAAATAAAAGAGGATTTGCCGTGATTGATCCGCATGGCGATCTCTCTGAAATCCTGCTAAATTACGTACCTTCATTTAGGGTAAATGACGTTGTGTATCTAGATCCTTCAGATCCTGAATACGCGTTTGCTCTCAATCCTTTAGAGGTAAGTAATCCTGCGCAAAAAGAGCTTGTTGTGTCAGGAATTGTTTCAATTTTCAACAAGCTGTATGGGCATTCATGGGGACCACGGCTTGAGTACGTGCTTCGCAATTGTCTTCTCTCAGTGATAGACCTGAAAGACGCGACACTGCTTATGGTTACTGAAATGCTTATTAATGATGACTTTCGGGCAAAGGTACTTCACGAGCTTAAAGATCCGGTGATGCAGAGTTTCTGGAACAATGAGTTTGCCAAAATGCACCCCAGACTCAAAAGCGAGACAATATCGCCGATTCTGAATAAAGTCGGCCAGTTTACATCAAGCGCTTTGATCCGCAATATCATAAAGCAGCCAAAATCAAGCGTGAATTTACAAAAAATCATGGATGAAGGGAAAATCTTGCTCCTTAATCTCTCACAAGGGAAGCTTGGGGAAGATAACGCAGCGCTTCTTGGTGCAATGACGATTACGAAGCTGCAGCTTGCTGCGATGGGTAGGGTACATCAAAAAGAAGAAAACAGGCGCGATTTTTATCTCTATGTTGATGAGTTCCAGAATTTCGCAACGACGAGTTTTATAAAGATCCTATCTGAAGCGCGAAAATATCGCCTTAACCTCATTCTTGCCAACCAGTATATTATGCAGATTCCAGAAGACGTCAGAGCCGCGATATTTGGCAATGCAGGAACCATGCTGTCTTTTATTATAGGGGCAGGGGATAGTCCGTATATGGCAAAAGAGTTTGGCGAGCGTTTCAAGGAAGAAGATTTACTGGCACTTGGCAACTATCAAGCGATAATAAAGCTGGCAATTGATGGTATTACGCAGCCACCGTTCCTGTGCTACACACTTCCATTGCCCCAAAGCGCCACGCAAAGCCGCGAGAAAGTGATCCGGAGTTCGAGGGAGAGGTATACGAAGAAGATAGGATGAATTTCAAATTTCAAATGTCAAATTTCTAATATCAAATGAAGACATATGACATTCACGAAAGAATTTTTAACTTCATTGTTGCAGTCATTAACTTTCTAAATAAACTCCCACGGACTCCAACGAACCTTATTATTATTGGACAAATAACAAGATCCGTAACCTCAATGGGCGCTAATGATCAAGAGGCTGATGGGGCGCTAACAAAAAAAGATTTTATGCACGGTTTTACCGTCGTCAGAAAAGAAGGGAAAGAGACTGTGTTTTGGTTGAGGTTAATAGGAAAAACAAATACGAGGTTTGCAGCAGAAGCAGATGCTTTGGTAAAAGAAGGAAGTGAGATCGTAGCGATTGTCAGTACAATTATTAAGAATGCAGCTGCTAATGATAAGCAGAGGAAGTAATTGTAAATTTGAAATTTGAAATTGGTAATTATTTGAAATTTCTTCGCCCTTCTTCTCCATTACGAATTACTTCATAAGGGCGAAGAAGGGGTACATAGGGCTCAAGAAAAATCTCTGGCGGGATAAGGGTGGACGCACAAGTGCGGCCAATTGCAAACGCGCGTGCGTAAGCAACCCTTATCTCAACCGAGACTTTTCCGTAATAGCGGCCCTGGCATATGTTGCCCCTTCTTTCCTCGTAGCAAAACTAACGAGGAGATTGAGCACCAAAGCTCCGAACCGCTTCTAACAGTTGACTAGAAAAGACAAGAGAGTAAGTCACTCAACAGCCAACCGCACAGGCAGGCCAGAAAGATGACAAACCCCCAAGTCACTTTGAATACCCAGTCGGGTAGTCGCTCGAGCATGGCTCAGCCTCCAAAGATGCTTTGCAGCACCCTGTGAAGCTCAGGTCCGTGCCCGCACTTTTCGATGACGTGGAATGCCATCGACAGAAACGCGATAGTGACCAGGCTAGCAATCAACCCCCAGCCAATTGCTGGCTTATAAGGGTCGACCTTTTGCTTGATCAACCAAACCAGGAAATCGAGCCGCTCGATCATGTCGATCTGCCCTCCAGCAGATAACATCTGTCACACGGCAAGTGCCGAATGATGCGCGGGGTCGACGCGGTGGGTATTGCTCCCACACAGTCACGATTGCTCGTGCTGCGTCACTCATTGTGACCTCGCCGAGCACGGATTCAGTCACCCGAAGGGCGACCACTAGGCTCCGCACGGACCTGACGAAACCCTTACGGGTTGTGCACGACCGGAGTCGAAACACTCACCGTCGGACACGGGTGAACAACCAATTCTTGGTTGTTCACCATAATAACGATAAGCGTCGCCACCAACAGGAAAAGGATCAGCGATCCTCCTAACTCCACGAACAGAATGCCTAATAGTGTGCGCATTTCTCCGGCGCTCCTTTCAGAGCGTGCTCAAGCGGCAAAATGCCCTCGAGCGTGTGATGAGGGAGACGGCACTCGCCGAATATCCCTCCGCAAATGGTCAGGCGCTCTCTGGCTGGTCCGTGTTCGGGCCGTGTGCCGCGAACCACCAGGTCACGTCGCAGCGGTCCAAGCGTCCCGGTCCCTGACCGATGATCCAGCCTCCTGACCCAGGAAAGACGTAGACCATGTCGGCCGTGACGTCGAATACGCACGACGGCGCAAGGAAATAGGTTCGCACACCATACGGCGCGAACTCGATCGCATCACCTTGGCAGACCTCCACCTGTGCGGCGCACACCTCGTTGAGCCTGCTCAGGAATGGGGTTGCCACGATCGCGGGGCTCGGGACCTCCACAAGGGGCGTACGGCTCACAAGAGCCATGTATCCGCCCTTCAATTGTCCGTTGCCCGTGATGCCGACTGTGCCGACCTCAATCGTATTGTAGCGGTAGAATGCATAGGAGACCCCTTGCGGGAGCTCCAAGTCCACCGCGCTGTCGACACGCAAGATCCAGGCTCGGTCAAAGTCAACAACAAGATCGGCCCTCACAAAGGGAACGACCTCTTCATAGGCGCAGTTCGGTTCGCACCACAGAATCGCTTCTTCAGCGATCGGTGGATACTTGCCCGTAACGTGCACCGGGTTCGTGGGCGTGCTCTCCTGCGCGCTCGAGCTGAGCGGCAGAACGAAGCTGACGACTAGGACGACGAGAGAAATGAACTGCGCGCGCATGGCTGGCCTCCTGCCAGTGAGACCCGACCCATTGGTCGTAGCCTCAACGCGAAACTCCTTGCACCCGACACGATTGTCGAGCGCGCGGGCCATAGGGGAGGCGCAAACCTACCCTACAGCCTATGGACAGAACTCTTTCGAGTTGATCCTGAGAACGCTCAACGAAAAGGCGTTGCGACTGGCGTGGCTGCCGGTGTGGCAAGCAGAGGTCTTGGACGAACGTCCGCGAACTCAAGAACTAAGATTAGCATCAAAAAAGTCGCTAAATACAACGGTAACAAAATATTCCAGTCTAAGCCGAACCTACGCCTTTCCATGACCGTGCTCCTTTCGGAAGCTACCCGATTTGACCACGTTTGACGTGGTTGGTTGGCCTCTGAGACACAACCACTTGGTTGCCTGCAAAGTTGCAGACATTTCGTCCCAAGTACCGGGAAGCGCGAACCGAGGCCAGCTGTTCCTGCCCTGAACAGAAAGCATGCAGTTCGTGCTGCCCAGCACCTGAAACGTATTTATTGCTGTTAGATTTCTCAAAGCAAAAACCACGTCACTTTTGACATTTGATTTTTGACTTTTGAGTTTTTACCCTATGTACCATCTTTTTAACGTGCTTCCGAAGCTGCTTTGCGTACCCGCTTTTGGGCACGAAAATAGCTTTGGATACAATCCCATTTCGCTATTGCGATAGGGGAACAGAGCTAGTGAGTGCGTAAATCTGATCTCCAATCGTAATCAAGGATAGCCTAGACCGCCTTGCGCTTGAGCGCGAAAGCAACAATAAGGCTTGAGAGAATAAAAAAGAATGGGAATAGAATGAGCTTACCTGCAGTTAAGAGAGGGCCTGCCATGTACCCTTGTGGTACGTGGTTTACAATTACATTGACAAACAAAAAAAAGCGCTTGTGCATATGGTTTCTGCCCAAGGCGCTTTGTCGCTATCGGGCAGAATAGGGGAGTACTATAACATAAACTATAAGACTTGTCAATATTTTATTACCTCTGTGGAAGTATTTAATATAGGATTTTAATAGCATTTGAGAATTTTGAGGTTACTTCGTCTTTCTGCGGAGGAGGAGGCCTGCGAGACCGGATGAGAGAAGGGCTATCAGTGCTAATGCCTCAGGTCCTGTTTTTGGGGACTTGCTGATATTTGGCTGAGGCTTTATTGGGAGGCCTCCTTTGGTTTGGTCAGGGAGCTGCGTTTTGGTCGGCGTCGGGGTCTTTGCTTGCCCTAAGCCCCCTCCCGGGGATCCTTGACTTGTCGAAGGGGTTTGCTGTGGCTGCTGGGCTGCAGCTTGTTTTTCCAGGCAAAAGCGGACATTGTCCTGGCTTGGGTTGTTTTTGGTTCTACTGGTATATGCTCGTACTTGGTTAAGAAGACAGACAGGATCGTTGTTATTTGGGAATTGGTCTGCTTTTAAGACTCTGGCTTTCAAAGTGATTTTCTTTGCCTCATTGCCTTTGAGTTTTTCTATAGGGTAGTTAAGTATTTTTGTCTTGTTATCAAATTTGCCGACTGTATCGTCGTAGCGTATGAGCTGGGGTGGGAAGAGATCCTCAAGCGTGATATTCTTTATCGTCGATCTGCCGGTATTTTTGACATCAATTGTAAATGTGATTTGCTGGTCAGGAGTAAAGGAGGGATCGTCACTTGTCAGCTGGTCAAGGAAACGGTTCTCTATAGGGTGTTTGATTTTCTTATCAACGGTGATATTACCGGTTTGTTGGCAGGTCTGACCGCCTCCGTAAATCAGATCACAGCCATTGGTGATTTGCGCGTCTACTTTTTGGATAGTGAGTGAAAGGAGCAGGATAGACAGAAGAACAAGGAATAGATATTTCATAGTCGTAGGTGCTCGGCCACAATCGTGTAAACCGATTGTGGCAGGATAACACTCTTATAGGATTTTGTCAAGCCAAATCCAGTTTACTCTTTACCCCGCTGAGCGGGGTCTGCGCCCCCGCAAAAGTCGGGGCTTGACAAAATAGGCAGGGGTATGGTGTAATACAGGCAACTAACGTTTACGAGAATCCTTCGTTTGTAGCTTTCCCAACTAGATGTTCTAAAACCCAAACGCTAACTAATCAACGAATTGTGATTTTTTTATCCTAATTTCTACTCTATGGTACAAAAGAAATCTTCTTCAACTGCCTCAGATATTGTCGGTAAGCCACCTGCAAAGCGGCTTGTTCGTGCAAAAATAGATCCGACAGGCGAGGTAGTAGAGTCAGCTGTTGTAACGCCTCCTTCCGATGCTCCGGTTGTTGCTGCAGAGCCACAAGCAACAGAATCCCCAAGAGAAAACAGTCAGCAAAGGGACGTACCGTCTGGTACGGGGCAAAGACGCTATCCGCCTCGTCAGATCAACGGCGAGCAATTTGGCATGGCGCAAAGCGCGCCTACCGAGACAGTTCAGGGTTATTTAGATGTCCAGCCGGAAGGCCACGGCTTCTTGCGCCCGAAATTTCTTCCCTCAGGACGGGATATCTATATCTCCCAGTCCCAAATACGTCGCTTCTTGCTTCGTGGCGGCGATCTTATTGAAGGACTGGCGCGTCCGCCAAAAGACACTGAGCGCTATTTTGGTCTTCTCAAGGTTGAGAAGGTCAATGGTATTCCAGCTGACGAATCGCTTCGCAGACCATATTTTGATGACCTGACGCCTATTTATCCAAAAAAACAAGTTGTCCTCGCGACTGGCAAAAAGCCGTTATCAACGCGTATTATTGATCTTGTTGCACCTATTGGATTTGGCCAGCGAGGTATGATTGTCTCGCCCCCCAAGGCTGGAAAAACGACGATTCTTAAGGAAATCGCAGCAGGCATTGCCCAGAATTTTCCCAAAGCACATTTGATGGCAGCGCTCATTGGCGAACGACCAGAAGAAGTGACAGATATCAGCCAGTCAGTCAAGGGAGAAGTCATTGCCTCAAACTTTGATGAACCACCAGAAAACCAAACCCGCGTCGCTGAGATTGCGCTTGATCGGGCCAAACGCATGGTGGAGATTGGTAAAGACGTTATTATTCTGCTTGATTCTATTACTCGACTTGCAAGGGCGTATAATTTGTCAGTCGCGCCAAGTGGCAGAACGCTTTCAGGAGGATTTGATCCGGCAGCACTCTGGCCAGCCAAACGCTTTTTCGGCGCAGCCAGAAATTGCAACGAAGGCGGGTCTCTGACAATTATCGGTACTGCACTCGTTGAGACAGGCTCGAGAATGGATGATTTGATCTATGAGGAATTCAAAGGCACAGGTAACATGGAGCTTCACTTGGACAGAAGGCTTGCAGAACGGCGTATTTATCCATCAATTAATATAGAGCGCTCTGGCACTCGCCAGGAAGAGCTGCTTTTGTCAGAGGATGCATATAAGAGGATTGTGACAATGCGTCGGATGGTGGATATGCTCAACCCCGAAGAACGAACGCAGATTTTGGTTGAGCGTCTGGCTGCGACAGAAACAAACGACGAATTCCTGGAAAACCTCGGGAAAGCGTAAGGGGGTGATGGGTTTTGAAGCTCGTATCGTTTAGCGTTGAGGGGTATTCGTAATCACGCTAAACGTAACCTCATCACGATACGGGCATCGTAACCTTTTAACGCCCCACGTTTGACATCTTTTTCAATACCTGCTATTCTTTCTGGCAACCCCAGCCTGTTCCTGCTTATGCGTAAACTCAAATTACCCAATCCATTTGCAAACTTTCAGTTTTTAGGAAAGGAATTTGTCGCGTTCTTAGGCTATTTACTTTTCTACGCAAGAAAGAAAGTCGTTACCGCTTCTGTCCAATTTGAAAAGAACAAGAACATGTTGGTAAAGTTCTTCCTCATGAAGCGTGGCAGATACAACCGGCCGTTTTTACATCTCACGACCATGGGCGTTTTGGCCGTTGGCGTGTTGCTTGCGCCATACCTTGCCGACACATATCCAATCTTTGCGAGTAATGCGCAGGCATTACAGGATCTATCCCAGTCTCAAATACAGTCAATCGTTGTGGGAGAGAACGTGTTTGAGACAGATGAGTCAAAAAAACCGCGTGATGAAGTCATTACCTATACGGTTCAGAAGGGAGATACGATTAGTACGATTGCCAGAAAATTTGGCATTTCAGAAGATACGGTAAAATGGGCAAATAATCTGACCAATGATAATCTCTCAATCGGGGATACATTAAAAATCCTGCCCGTTTCAGGTATTGCGCATAAAGTTGCATCGGGTGAGACAGTGCATTCTATTGCCAAAAAGTATGATACTGACGCGCAGAAGATCGTTGATTTTCCTTTTAATGATTTTGCCAATCCCGAAACCTTTGCCTTAGTTGCAGGACAGATGCTTGTTGTGCCTGACGGAATCAAACCATCCGAACAACCCTTTATCAAGCGCCAAACCTACATCGCACAAGGCCCAACACAAGTATATGCCTCTGGCTTTACCTGGCCTGTTCGGGGTGGAGTATCACAGTTTGCAACCTGGTACCATATGGCAATTGATATTACATCAAATCTTGGTACACCGGTTGTTTCAGGACAGAATGGTCGGGTTGTGGCCATTAGCGCCGGTACTTGGGATGGCGGATATGGCACGAATCTCTATATTGAGAATGGCGATGGGTTCAAGACGCATTATGCGCATATGTCAGGGGTAAATGTCGGAATAGGACAAAGCGTTACTGCAGGAAAAACAGTGATCGGGTGGGTTGGGATGACAGGAAGATCGTCAGGCCCGCATGTCCATTTTGAGATCATCAGAAATGGCAGCCTTGTCAATCCGCTTGCATATCTGCAGTAGCACGTCTACTTTGTTATAATTGATCTCACGTTTGGGCTCGTAGCTCATCTGGTAGAGCGCAGCATTCGCATTGCTGAGGTGGGGAGTTCGAGTCTCCTCGAGTCCACAATTGATGCTTGCACATTGTACATCTCTGGAGTACGATAGAGATATGCATCGATATCCAGCCTACCTCATTGAGCAGGTTCGCCGCCTTCGCACATCCGGAAAAACTTACGGAGAAATCAACAAGACCCTGCAACTTAAAATACCAAAGAGTACGTTATTTGAATGGTGCAAGAATGTAACTCTCCCTGAAGATTATATGGAAAGGATTACAAAGCTAAATCTTATCAATCTTCATAGAGGTCGGACTATAGCTCTGGAGATAAACAAAATAAGGAGAGAAAAATTCCTTGAGGAAATCAGACAGTGCAATATTCCTATCGCAAAAACAATTAGCGATGTGTCGATTAGTAAAATTGCATTAGCAATGTTATGTCTAGGCGAAGCTTCAAAATACAGCTCAAAGCATAGGGCATTCTCTTTGGGTAGCTCTGACCCAAGAATTATCACTATTTTTATTGAACTGTTAAAAAAATGTTTCGACTTTAAGCCCGAGAAGATACGTGCTACTGTTCAATGCAGAGCTGATCAAAATACAAAAATGTTGGAGAATTATTGGAGAGGTATAACAGGAATACCTGAGAATCTTTTTTATAAAACACGAATTGATCCCAGAACAATTGGAAGCCCGACAAAAAAGCTAGAATACAAAGGCGTGCTGGTAATAGATTATTTTGACACAAAAGTACAATTAGAGTTAGAGTTTTTAGCAGACTTGGTATATAATCAGCTATCTAAAGGGCCCGTAGCGTAAAGGTTATCGCGCTTCGATGGCATCGAAGAGACTAGGGGTTCGATTCCCCTCGGGTCCACATTTTTCCCCTCTTGACAAGCTCTTTTCTTTTACCCCACAATATATCTATCTTGAGAAAATCCAGGAAGCATAAAAAAAGGTTGACACGGCGGCACAAAAGCAGAAAACCTCTCTTCCATACCTCTCTTCTCCTTTTTGCAATTATCACAGCACTCCTGGTAACAGTTGTCGGTATTGTTCTCTCTCGCTACTTTGACAGACGAGCCCAAGGGGAAGGGGGACCGCCTAACTTTATCGTTATCATGACTGATGACCAGCGATATGATTCAATGGACGCCATGCCAATTACCACCGAACGCCTCGGCGGCACTGGCATCACCTTTACTCATGCATATTTGACAACGCCGCTTTGTTGTCCGAGTAGAACGTCATTTCTAACCGGTATGTACGCACACAATACGGACATTTTTAATAACAATAGCTATGGTAAGGTACAAAAACTGGAGGATCGGATGATTCCTCTCTGGATGCCGGTTGACTACAAAACAGCCTGGTTTGGCAAGTACATTAACGGATATGACAACAAGAACGTACCCGGATGGGATCAATGGTTTGGCATTGGAGGGGGTAGGTATTTTGATTATGAAGCCCGTGATAACAATAAAGTCCGGTACTTCGGACGAAAAGCATCAGACTACTCAACAGACGTTATAAGAAGAAAAGCAGTCCAGTTCATAAGGGAAACAGACGAATCCTTTTTCGTCGTGGTTGCACCGCAAGCGCCCCATGGCGACAATGACGAAGGAGCCGTAGACGGGGCGGTTTCAGCACCGCGCCATAGGCCGTGTTCTGATATTGCCGCTTTTCAATCGCCTGCATTGAACGAAGAGGATGTTTCCGACAAACCGCAATGGGTTCAGAAGATAAAGAAAAAATCTGAAAAGCAGATTAGGCAGATTGAAGCCTTCAGGAAAAGCCAATACTGCGCTCTGAAGGCTGTCGATGAAATGGTCGGTGAAATACTGGATACACTTGAGCAGAAAGGGATAAGAGATAATACGTTTATTGCTTATTATTCGGATAATGGATATGGATGGGGTGAGCACCGGCACGAGAAGAAGAATTGCATTTACGATGGTTGTGCGAAGACCCCAATGATTATCAGTTACCCGCCGCTTACCGATTCCGTTTCCGGACAGACGACCGACGCACTTTTGTCGCATATTGATTTAACGGCAACAATCCTTGATATTGCCGAGATTCCTGTGCCGGATCAGGTGAGGGGAAAAAGCATAAAGCCGATTCTTGCTGATCCAACAAGCGCGGTTCGCGATAGCGTCTTGATTGAGGTAGACGGTGAGTATACGAAGCATAAAATCTTCGCGGTTCGGACAAAAGAGTATAAGTACGCAGAGCATGAGAACGGAGAGCGTGAACTCTATGACTTAGTGAATGATCCATATGAACTCGAAAACCAGATTACCAATGCAGCGTACACCGAGGTGATCATTGATCTGTCCGCCAAGCTAGCCACACTCAAAGCAGAGTAAGCTTGACAATGTGGAATGAGTTTTCTACGCTTATAGTACATGCCCCGCAGCGCCAAGAAAACATCTTTCCGTAACAAAATACTTCTTTTTCTTGCGATTTTGATCCTTATTCCACTTGTGCTCTTTGCTTACCAACAGCAACAGGTTCGTCTTTCTGACAAACCAAATATTATTATTATTCTCACCGATGATCAGCGCGCAGATACGCTCCAGTACATGCCGATTGTTCAAGATCGGTTAGGTGGAGAAGGGGTGACATTTAGCAATGCCTATGCGACAACACCGCTTTGTTGCCCCAGTCGGGTTAGTTTGTATACAGGACTTTACGCACATAATACCAATGTTTGGACCAATCACATGCCAAACAAAGGCGATTTCCCGTTAGGTGGATTTGATGCCTTCGGCGGATCGGCGGGGAGAGGGAAAGACGATGAGACAATTGCGGTCTGGCTCAAGCGAGTGGGTTATAGAACTGGCTTTGCAGGGAAGTATCTTAATGGCTATAAAAGTCGATATATTCCACCTGGCTTTGATGACTGGCATGGCGTGGTGAGAAATACCTATTATGGCTATGACATGAATGAAAATGGCCGTATCGTCTCATATGGCTTTAAACCCAAAGACTACTCAACCGATGTCTATACAGATAAAGCAGTCAATTTTATCAAAAAAACTAAACAACCCTTTTTCTTTGTTGTTTCAACGGATGCAGTGCATACGGATGGGGGAAAGTCAGCGCCTAACGATCCGAGAAATAAAAATAAAAAGAATAAAAAAAATCGCCTCCCGAATGTGAAGTCTCCTCTGGATGAAGACCGGGATGACCCCGATCAGGTGAAAGACTACTATGCCATGCCTGCACCAGAAGACCGCGAGAACTGCGAAGAGCATCCGTGGGAGCAATCAGCTGCAGTCAACGAGGCAGATGTATCTGACAAGTCGGAGTTTATTAAGGCTATAAAGCCGTTAAGTAATCAGGATATGGCTGATATAAACCGATTCCGGGAAAGCCAGATTTGTGCCCTCCAAGGAGTTGATAGGGCTATAAAGAGGATTGTCGATGTACTTGGTGACAGAAGGGACAATACTGCTATTATCTTTATTGGCGACAACGGCTTTTCCTGGGGCGAGCATCGCTTAAGTAAAAAAAACTGTCTGTATGAAGAGTGCGCGAAAGTCCCTTTGGTTATCAGTTACCCGAAACTGACAAAGACGAGAGATGTAAATAGTAGTTTTGTCCTCAACATTGACATCGCTTCGACGATTGCACAGTTGGCAGGAGTCAGAATTCCTGTCAAGGTAAATGGGAAGAGTTTGGTTCCTCTTTTCACTGATCCTCAAGGATCGGTGAGGAGTGATTTCTTGCTTGAGATATATAATAGTAGGAAAGGCTATAAAAACATTGACTATGCCATTCGTACCAGCGAGTATAAGTATACTGAGCTCTCATCGGGCGAGAAGGAGCTCTATGACTTTACGACAGATCAATACGAGCTCGTCAATCAAATCAATAATCCTACGTATACTCCTGTAGTGCAGGAGCTAGCAGGAAAGCTGGAGCAATTGAAGACGGAGTGATTCTCCTAGGTTGGAACAAGGGGACAAATTTGTCTGTGTGTCTCTTTGTCACTCTCCTATTGCTTCTTTTCTCAAAATCCTCTATACTTACGTCTAGTATTCCAGGTATTCTAAGGTTTGTCCATTTAATCCCGCTTAGCGGGACTCCAAACGGTCACTTAGGAAATCCATAGGAAAATATTTACATGAATGGGGGTGAATCCTAAGTGGCATTTCAAGATCAAACATTAACCTGCCGCGATTGCGGCAAGGAATTTGTCTGGACTGCATCAGAACAAGAGTTCTATCAGAAAAAAGGCTTTGAAAACGCACCAGTTCGTTGTCCCGAGTGTCGTGCTGCAAAAAAGCAACGCATGAATGGCGATGGAGGGGGAAGATTCCAAGGCCCCAGACAGCAATACGAAATTACCTGTTCAAATTGTGGCAAGAAAGATACTGTACCGTTTCAACCAAGAGGCGATCGGCCGGTTCTTTGCAGAGACTGTTTCCAAAAGCAGAGACAGCAGGGATAAGTTAATCCAGTAAAGCGCTTCTATTGTTATATTACGTAATATTTTGAGGCGCTTTTTGGTAGGGAAGAGACATAAGTAACCGGAGTGACCTAAGTGACTTAAGTTACTTGTAAACAGAGAGCCTGTAAGGTTATCAAAACTGTGGCGTTGGCTGCGAGGTCTTCGTTGGACTGGGTCCGCCAGCTGGCGGAACCTTTGGCGTTGGGGATGCTTTGGGCGTAACTGTTACTGTCGGACCTGGGATCTCAACCGGCGGTTTTCGTTCTGGCAGTTGGCGCTCAGACGCGTTTATTCCAAGCGGGGGTTGATTCTGCAAAGCAGAACTCTCTTGATCTGAGGCGCCTGTAGTCTGCTTTGCAGAGCCGATTTTTTTCTGCAAAGCCTCAATCTCGGCTGTTATCTTTTTGAGGTTCTCAGGGTCATTTGCTACAAGTGTTTTTACCGCAGTATATGCCTGAAGCGCGTTTTGCAGGTCTCCTTTTTCCTCAAGTGCGTGACCTAAATTATAGTAGGCATTTGCGTAGTCTTGCTTTAGCTGCACCGCGAGTTGAAATTGGTTCTGCGCATTGTCCCACTGAGCGAGCTGGTAGTAAATACCGCCAAGATTGATGAATTGTTGCGGGTTGGTGGGGTCAAGCCTTGCTGCCTGTTGGTTGGTGAGGATGGCGAATTGATCTGCATTTTGACCAAAGCCGATAAGCGCACGGTAGACTGATGAAAGATTATTCCAGTTGAGCGCAGTTTGGGGGGAGATTGTGACAGCTGATCGGCCGGCGTTTATGGATTGCTGGATCAGGGTGAGGATATTCTGTTGTATTTCCTGATTTGGTTCTTTGGCACCTTGTTGTGATAGAGCGAGTGAGTTGGCGAGCGCTAAATTGGTTTGTGAGAACAGGCGATAGTTGGTATCGCGATACGGGAACATTGCAATTGCATCGCGCTGATTGTTGTATGTGTCTAAACCCTTATTCTCAGCTGCGGCAACAACAGATTTGCGGAGTAAAACATCAGAGAGAATATACAGAGTACTAAAGTACCCAATAACTCCAACCACTGCAATCAAGAGCGCGAGTGTGAAAAATGGCAACACTCGATCATGGCCAGCTCGTGGCTCATGTCCTGGTTCAAGCGTTGACATAAAACCTCGCTTTGCAGCAACAAAGCTAAATTCCAGATCTGGGTAGCGGCGTGGGTGCTCAAGCGCTTGTGCAATTGCGAAAACAGCAAAGAGGAGGAATAAAAGCGTTATCAGTATGCTTGAGAAAGGGAGAAAAAAACAGGCGATTAGGACAAGGATTACAGGAAGGAAGAATGAACGCTCTTTTGCGAAGCGATAGATCAGGAAGAAAAAGGCGCCGATACCTAATATACCGGTTGTGGCCAACAACTCAAGCGCCAGGCTGCTTGATCTGAAGAAGGAAAATGACCAAAGCTCTGGATTGAGATTGTAGGATGCAAGTTTAAAGCGGGTGAAGACGGTAAGATACGTGCCATAGCCTGTGCCAAAAAGAAAGCTTTTAAAAATGCGACCGGTGTCTTGGGAGATTGCGGCGAGTGCTGTTTGAAAGCCTGTCTCAAAGGGAAGGATAAGAGGCTTTTGCAATGTCACGAGCATATACACGCTCATGCCAAGTCCGATGAGCATGACTAAGAACGCAATAGCAAAGGCAATATGGGTAGTTGAGTTGTCTGATTTATTATCTGCTGCACGGTCATCCATAACATATTGTGCGATAAGCGGCCAGGCGATATAGCCTGCCACAGGTAATACGAGGGCAAGGTACAGCGATTGATCAAGAAGCGATCCTAGCGCACTGAAGGTTTGGACATGGGTATCAGCAAAGGGTAAAATATAGACTTTAAAATACGAAAGCACTGCCAAAAGAGACAGGATGCATCCGCCAATCACAAGTGAGGAGAGGAGAAGAAGAAGTGAGTTTGGTTTCCGCACGATATTGACTGCTGCATAGAAAAGAAAGATGCTGAAAAGCAGTGGAACGTAATTTGTAAGTGCGTCAGCGCGATTGCCGGAGAGGATTGCTGATATTAAGACCACCGCAGCAAAAGTGAAAATCGGCAAATCAAATGGCGTACTGCGAAAGACAACTTTCCCCAAGAAAAGATTGCGCAGGCCATACAGTATAAGAACAAGAGCGATGATTGCTGCGAGGAGAATTTGTTTGGGTAAAACAAAAAAATCACTCGTGAGGGTCGTAAAGACAAGCGGAAAAACAAGGAAAAACGCGCTTAAGAGGATCAGTGAAATCGTATCAATATAGGCGAGAATCTCTCGCTTCGTATTGTCCATATATAATAGTATCTCTACTCTATATTTGTATCAATATAATGTCAAGGATAACATTCCATGAATTTCAAATAATTACCAATTTCAAATATCAAATGTCAAATGAAAACTTACTTGATTGGAAATTGGATATTGGAAATTTGAAATTTGACATTCTTTAGTTGACTATCCACCAGTTCACTTTTATATCCTTACTAATAGCGCTTGGGATTTGGATCGTGAATGAACCTTTTGTTCCTTGAAGGGGATCCTCGGCAGTTTGTCGAGCGATGTAGGGTGTAAGGCTGGCAGTATCAGATGTTGGTGTGATGTAGATAAGCGAATCTTCTTTGACAAATGGAGAAAAAACAGTTCGCTCAGCTTGATTTCGTGTAATAATCGCAGTGCCCGCAGAGGAGGATGCAACTGTCTCAGTGAGTGAGGTATCAGCTTGTACGCCCCGCACGACTTTCAATCCGTTGGCAATGAGGTTATTAAATGTTCCGCTGCCGGACGCGATCAAATCACCGAGCTGATTGATCTTCAGTACCCCTGAACCGGAAGCATTCTGGACAACCAGCTGACCCTTGTCATTCCCGGCTTGACCGGGAATCAGATCCTCGCTTTCGCGAGGATGACCAGCAAGACGGATGACTAAATCTTCATCAGGTATTGGACTGATAAATCGGGCTGAGAGCTTGCCTTTTACGCTCACATCTTTGGCAAAGTTGGCATTCCCCGCTACGCTGAAATTGCCTTCAGTATCAATCGCTACCAATCCACTCATAAATGATACATTGCCCTGCCTGAACGGTTGTATTTCAAGGTCAGCTCCTAAGACGTTGATTGAGTTCTCAGCTAAGATAAGATTCCCGCCGACTGCCAACTGATTGGCAACTGATACATCCGCAAGGCTTGTGGGGCCAAAGACCATGACTCCTTGGTGGAATGTCGCCAGCCTCGCCTCGACCGAGTCTAGGCGGGCAAAGTCAGCTTGTAGTTGGGGCGTGTATGTTAGCATGCCAGCAATACTTCCAATGCTTGTATATTCGGTTTGAAAAACAGGGGACAGTAATGATGCGCCTTCAGGAAGCGGTGTCAGGTTTTGGTTTGCGCTCTGGGTTGCCCGGGGTGCGGGGGTCGCACTTGGTGTAGCCGCGTTTGACGCGGGCGTAGGCGCCGCTGAAGGTGTAGCGGTCTGGTATACATTGGTTGTATTTGTTATATATGTCGCAGAAACTGATGCTTGCGGCAGTCCTTCTATTTCATCGGCGATAATCTTTTTGGCGCGGAGCGTGCCTGCAACGCTGGCCGAGCCTTTAACATCAAGAAGGACGTCATCCACCGGCTGGCGGATCTGATCCTCGCCCTCCTCGGAGGATCTTCGACTTTCGCGAGGATGACTAATGGTCAGTTTGCCATTGACAAGAATGCTATCTGATGACAGTGGCGAAATGATATTTGTATGAATCCGATCCGCTTGAGATATAGGAGAGATCAGGTCATTTTTTGTGCTTAAGACCTCATCGATCCTATTTCCAATATATTCTTTTAGCGATGTTCCGGCTATGAGGATGCTTTGTGCCTGAATGGTCCCGGCTTTCATATTGCCGATGACTGCCTCGCTAAATATTCCTTTTCGTTCTATAAGCTCGCCATTGCTGTCAAGAACGCTGTATTTATTGTTCGGATCTAGTTTGAATCGCAGATTGCCCGTGTGTGAGATAGTTGTGTCAGGATCAAACCAGGAGATGTTCACAAACGCTATGATTTTGCCGATTCCTTCGTCGCTATAGGCAGAGAGCGCTTTTCCTATAATTTGACCAGCTTTGGTTGCCTTCATGGCCACTCCGGGGATTGATGAACTGGTAAGGTTATCACCGATGCCAATCTGCCCATTCTCACTTGAAACCTTTACTGGAATGCGTCCATTCAGGGCAACCGGGCGAGGATTCTCCAAAGATGTGAAATTTTGACCAATCACCTCATTCGGGTTAGTTGATATAACACCAAGCAGCTCTGATTGGTATGGTTTTTCTGCTTTGACAATCCAGGCTTTCGAACCTTTCTCCCCGTTTTTATCTATCTCAGCGCCAGCTCGAGTTTTATCAATAATGACGACATCTCCGGCTTCAATTGAGCCATCAGAGGTTGCGTATTCTTCTGCGTAGTCACCTGGAGTACCCGTGCAATCGGTAATATTTGAGGCTCCAGAATCATCCCAGCAGAGGCGCTCTGAATTCGCTGTAGCAAAAGTCGCGTCAATGGCCCCGTTCACTACCAGTAATCCAGCAATTGGAGTAGTTGTGCCGATACCGACATTGCCATTATTACTAATGAACAGGCGCGATGTGAGTCCGGCATTTCCCCCAGGTGATGCTCTGATGTTGAGCATACCATTGTTGAGAATATCAAGCGTTGCCTCTGGAGTAGTACCTGTTGGTACAGAGAGTGATAGATTGCCGGATATTGATGCAGTTGGAGTACCGCTCCCGGTATTGATAAAGGCAAACTTGGCCGCGTTTGACGCGGTGCCGCCAATGAGAACATCAAGAACTGAGGCTTGATTGGGAAAAAGCGTTCCAGCGCTGACTGTCCAAGTTGCTCCCGCTCCAGAGGATACCCCACATGTGCCCCAGGTTGGCGTTCCGCCACCTGCCGACTGTAGACACTGTCCAGCGCTTCCAGCTGAGGCCTGCGCAACAACACCTGAGCCATTTGTATAGAGTATTCCGCCATCGCTTGTGAATCGGCTGAATGTCAAGTTTTTCCCCGGAGTGATATTTATACCGCCTGCGGCATTAAGAATTCCATTCACTGCGACTATTCCATTACGAAGAAGTAGCGTTCCTGAAGCAGAGCCAATACTAATTGTGCTTGCCGCCCCGGCGAAATTGATCGTCGAGGCGTTTGTATTAAGCAGATTGAATGCTTCCTGTGTTGTCGTGAGATCATCTCCATTGACCGCAAGATCCTCGGCAAATGTCGCAGCGCCGGTATTCTCAAGGGTAAATTTGGCAATGCCGCTCACTGAAGCGCTCAGTATCGGACCTATTCCGGTCTGGTCAATCGTAACTGCAGATTGCCCGCTTGATGATGCCAAAACAGCAAAAAGATCATCTACTTCAACAGCTCCTAAAGCTGTCAAAATGTTATTTACTGTAGCATTGTTTACCAGGCCCTTTCTTAGATCCACTGCTCCTTCAGGATCCATAATGATATCTCCGCCTGATCCCAGGTTAGTTGTTAGTGAAATTGATTGGCCAGTCAATCGAAGGCCAGCACCAGCTGCTTGAAATGTTGTGGTTGATGATCCAGGTATAACAAGGCTACCAGTGGAATTAAGAGCAAGCAAGGCATTCGTATTGGTAGTGACACTGGAGTCGGTTGTCGGCAGAAGTCCTTGCAGCATCTGCGCGTCGCTTGCGTATCCGGCGGTTGCAAGCTGTTGACGAGGCGAAAGCTCAGGATCTGATTCGGCAGTAATGCCAAGCCATAAACTTTGGCTGGCTTGAAATATTGCTTGTGGGATGCCGCAGCTCGTCGTAGCAGGCAGGGGGGTTGGATTGCCATTGTTGCAAACGCCACTGCTCCTTCCGGTATTGCTACTCCCGAGAATGGCAGAAAATTGGCCCTGGCTATTTGGTTGTACTCTTCTTACCTCTTCCCATAGCCTCGCTGATCCAGAAGCTGTTTCGCTATTGTATATAACAAAGCGCAATTGCTTGGTGTTTGTTATAGGGTTGTCCTTAGCGTCAGTTAATCGTCCTTGGAAAGAGAGCGTTTTTAGCGCTACTGCCGAGGAGGCCAAAACGCCTTTATTCTGATTCGGTTCTAGCAAAAGGCTCCGGTATATTGCTATACCTATCCCAGTCATAATCATCATCAGCATTGCAAAGTGAAAATAATGCACAAGTGGATATGTATGATATCTTTTATACCATTTAGGTCGTGTATGTCGAAGGCGGTGCCATAGGCGCTTGTGTAAAGGAAGATGGCTGAGTCCGACTGAAAATGGAGCGTAAAACTCTTTCTTAAGGTTGTGAACAGACACAAATGGGTAAATAAAGCCTGAATTTTTTGTTTTGCTTGTAAGATTGGGCCGAGCGAACAGCGGTTGACCTTTAGCAGTCCACCAGAGTAAATGTAATTCTGAAGCAATTTTTACAATAGGCAGAATAAGGGCTGCATCTAAAATGTGCGTTGTTAAGGCAGCCATTTTCTGGAACATTCGTACTGGTGGGAATGAAGAGTATGATTTCTTGTGTTCGTTTGGCACTTGTGGGCAAAGGTCTGCTAAATCTTGGCTGCGCGCGATCAACTGATGGGCTGTCTGTTGAGGCTCAAGGGGCTGATATGTTGTGGTAGTTTCATGGACTGATCTTACGGCTGGGGCAGAATCCATCATGCCTACTTCCTGTGCAAAAGCAAAGTATCGTCTGAGTGAGGAGAGCTTGCGATTCACTGACGCTGCTGACAGTCCAAGCAAATCAGACAATCTTGCTTTATATTCTTCAAGAAGAAGAGGGTCTATTTTCTCAAAAAGATTCTCCTCTTTAACCTCGTAGCTCTCGCTTGGTGGATAGATTTTCTCAAGCCAGCCAATGAATTGCCGCGCATCAATGATATAGTTTTTAATAGTAAGATATGATGATTTATTGTTGTGGAGAAAGTTCTTGAATTCATGAAGGCGCCATTTGTCTTTGTATTTTGAAGCAGACTCAAGTTTGCGAGCTAACTCTTCAAATGGGTCACTCGCAATTTCGTTGCATAGTAAAAGAAAGCTTGCGAATTTTCGAAGAGAAGAAAGGCTTCTCTCAAGAGAGCTTCTCTGCATTGCAGATTTTTCTCTATAGATCTGAATTATTCGCCAGCTAAATAATGACGGTGAAAAGGGTCGTGAAAATTCAATTTCGAACCAGCGGATGAACTTACGAATGTCCGAGAGGTAGTTTTTTACTGTGAGCTGGCTGGCTGGCTGTTTCTGCGAGAATAAATATTGTGAAAATTGGGAAAGAAGCTCCATTTTTAAATACCGAAGCTCCTTTCATGGATTTGCATATTAGCCACCAGATTATACGGGTTATAAGGATTATTACGGCAGGTCCTAGACATAAATAATACCTCTATTAATAGGCTAGATCAGATGATTTCAGCTTGTCAAGAACCTAGAGTAGACATAAACTGTTATCTTTTGATCTAATAAGATAGGAAATAAAAAACGAAAACCTATGTGAAAATAGGGAATTTTTATGGTGAAATTAAAATGTTTATGTTTTTTTCTAAGAAATCGGGAAATCAAGACTTGAAAATGCCAATTAACCAAGACTATAAATCTATATCAATTGATATTAAATGCGATCTACTAGCTTTTGGACAGAAAAAACCATCCTAAAATCCCAAAGAACAAGTAATTCTAGGCAATTTTAGTCTTCTAGTATTTTGGTGGTTTTGCTTTTGGCTGTAATTATGAAAAATAGGCAAGAAAAGCAAAAGTTGCTAAGCTGTCAGGAAGAGGAAATAAGTGCTAAGATCTTATTTCATTATATTTGGACTGTTATAACAGTACTTATTTTAAATTAACGCTTATTTTTCGGAAAAAAGCGTTATTCTGTGCATAGACTAGCTTACTCCTTCAAAAGACTATTTCACAAGCCAAATAAGACTCTTATTTCTTGATATAGAATACCTCATAATATTAATTTCCAGCTTAAATAGCTTATTTTAGTCTATTATTTGGCGGATAAGACGTTTGATTGTTTGTGAATCAAAATCTATAGCATCCTCTTTCTCACTCGGTTGCGGATGAAGACAATAACAATTAGAGAGAAGATAGCTATGCCCATGAGCGGGAGGGGAAAGGATAAGAAGCTTATCTCGCGATTGATTGTTGGCCCGTTTTCTGAGAGACTTAGCTCAAGCCTTGCTTTGTAAAATCCCAGCAGAAATTTCTCTGGCCATACTGCAGTTGGGACCACAGTGCTACCTTGCTCTAGGTAGCTTTGTTTTGTATCTGGAATATACCTATTTGTTTGGCTGAGAATATTTGTTTGCGCGAGATCTACTTTTCCAATCGTTTGGCCAAACATATTTTTCACAAGAATCTGACCATATGCAGAGATGAAGTGCTTGCTTGTATTTTTCAAACCAATCACAAATGGTACGGGTCCCGAATTGAGAAAGGTGGGAGATGAAAACTCTTCGAGACTAGCAGTGCTCCGAGGGTTTGGGCCAATAGAAATTATCACATTTGTTGCTATGCCGGCATTGAGGATGCTTTCTGTATTGGTTTTATCATTCGATTGATGTTTTTTGTTATCTTTGTTTATAAAAAGGATGGAAAAGTAATAGTCTTGTGATTTGGCGTCTTTTGGAATATTGACGCGAAGCATAAGTATCTTTTGCTGTTTCGGGGAGAGAGTAATGTTATTAATCTGGCTGTTGCCATCAAGGATCTGAACATTTCTAAGAAACCCTGTTGTTACTTTGTCTTGCGGAGCAAACTGAAGTCTTCCATCTGCCGATGGCGCAGCGGTAAACGGACGGAGTTCTATGCTCACTGCTGTTGTTTGATCTGTTTTGTTAGTAATTGATAGTGAATTTGATACAGCAGCTGGCGGAATGAGTTGTATGGTGATAATCGGTGGATTGATGGCAAGCGAGACCTCTTGGGCGCTTGCTATAGGCGATATTAGTTGGATTCCTAGTATAGAGGTAAGGATAGAGAGAAAGATTGTTGGAAAGTGTAATACAGGCTTCATGTGCTTGTTACTCATTTTGATGGCAATTGTCAGAAGTTGGGTACTGCAAGGTATGTAATAACATTTTTGTAGGGGCCGGGTGCTTGGGTGCCTGAGATATTTATTCTGTAGCTAATTCGCGCTTTAGCATCTCTGATGCCCCCTCTGCCAATCATAACACCTTGCGGGCTTTCTTGTTTTGCAAAATCTGGAAATTGCTTATAATTGCTTTCTAAGGCAAAATCAGAAGCGCAATCATTGCCAGTTATATTTTTACACCGATAACCAAAACCAAACACGACAGTACTGCTCCAGGGGGAAGCAAGCGACTCAGTGCATGATCCGTTGTCACACGTTGCGTCGGGAATGGAGATGTCAGACCCTGAAAGGAGCTGATGATCCTCTTGGGCTATGATACTGTATCCGGTGATGGGGCTCTGAAAGACTGATAGTTCATTTGTTCTTGTTACTGGGTTGGTTGGAGTGAGGGTTCCGAAATCAATGACAGTCTGGTTTATGGAAAAGGTAAAGCGAAGAGACTCCCCAAATCCTGCTTTTACTATAGAGGTTTGCCGAGAGGTTGTTTCACTGGTTACTTGGGCATTGGTACTCTTAAGAGATTTTCTTGCACTTTCCGGATCGGCGGTTCCCATGCGAATGGTGTAGTTGGGACTAGACATTGTAAATGCCTCAGCAACAGGAGCTTCCGTCCTACAAAGGGTATAGACCAAAGCGCAAAGGGAAGTGATAAGGGCTATTTTTTTGGATATTGTTTGTTGATTGGTTTTAAACTGGCTATTTTTCATATGCTGCTACTATAGTAGATAATAGATGTAGAAAAGGCAAGTTGAGGTCGTGGCTAAATTGGAAACTTTGAGAAACGATAAGTGTAAAATAATGCATCAGAAACTATCAAAAGCAATAACTATTTAAAACCTAAAAAAAGCCCACTTTTCCGCTAAAAAACTGCTTTTTTCACTGTGAAAAGCCAAAATTGGGCAAAAACTTGGAAAAAAAAGGACGCGTTGAGGCCAAAGAAGCAAGTATTACCCGTCTTTTTTCAATGATTATGTCGCTGTAATAAGCTAAATTATCAATGTTAAAACACTATCACCTCATCTGTTCTGCTGCTAACATTGCCGTCGCAACTGTCCCCTTAAAAAACAGCTCGTTCTCCTGTATAATCAAGCCGTTATGGCAGCAAAGAATACTTCGACTACGCTCAGTACAAGATACCAGCC
>CAZSQB010000009.1:0-27312 GCA_964608945.1 uncultured Gammaproteobacteria bacterium | reverse complement strand
AGGCTATCTTTTTTTGTTAAGGTATGTTACCAGCAATTTTAGGAAAAAAACAAGAACAGTCACAGGTATTTTTAACAAACGGTACACGACGACCAGTCACACAGATTGTTGTGTCAGATAACGCCGTGGTACAGGTGAAAGCAAAAATTGGTTCCTATACACCCGTCCAGCTTGGGTTCGGAGTACTAAAGCGTGCAAATAAGGCGCTTTCGGGACACGTCAAAAAAGCAGGACACGCACATGTGCCTGCTTTTTTTAAAGAAATACGGGTGACCGATGAGGCATCACTCCCCAAGGCAGGAGACATGATCGCTGTATCTGATGTATTAAAACCAGGTGATGTCATTTTGGTAACGGGTGTGTCAAAAGGAAAAGGGTTTGCAGGAGGAGTGAAGCGACATCAATTTAAAGGCGGACCAAGGACGCATGGACAATCAGATCGCGAACGAGCTCCTGGATCAATTGGTCAGGCAACAACGCCAGGTAGAGTGTATAAAGGAAAGCGCATGGCAGGGAGAATGGGGCATGAGACCACAACGGTAAAAAATCTGACTGTTTTGGATATTGTTGATAACGTTGTGTATGTCGGAGGATTGGTACCGGGGAGTAAGAATAGTATTGTTTTACTCGTTAAAACAGGGGAAGATAAGAAGTTTGTACCGGTGTATAAGACGGAGGAGACAGAAGGGTCAAAGGGGACAGAGGAGGTAAAGGAGAACAAAGATGGCGAGAAATAAAATTGCAAGCACAATAAAGACAGAAGAAGCCGTAAAGACGGTTAGAAAAACTGCTGCAAAACCGACGACGAGTAAGGTTCCGGGTATGACAGTTGATGTATTTAATCTTTCGGGTAAGGCAGTTGAGAAGGTGTCTTTGCCTCAAGAGATTTTTGGCGCCAAAATAAATCCAAAGCTCATGGCACAGGCGGTACGAGTGTATCTTACCAACCAACGCCGTGGAACTGTTGCGACAAAAACACGTGGTCAAGTGCAAGGTTCAACAAGAAAAGTATGGAGACAGAAAGGGACTGGACGAGCACGTCATGGAGCAATAACTGCTCCTATTTTTGTCGGTGGCGGTGTGGCACACGGACCAAAGCAAAAAGACTATTCCCTTTCGCTACCCAAAAAGATGAGAAAAGCAGCGCTTTTTTCAGCGCTTTCAGCAAAAGTGCGTGACAACGATATAAAGTTTGTTAGCGGACTTGCCGATATTGCGCCAAAAACAAAAGAGATGGCGAGTCTAATTAAAAACCTTTCACTTGAAGGGAAAAAGAAAAAAATACTCCTTGTAATAAGCGAAGATAAAGACAATATAACACGAGCTGTTCGTAATCTTGCTGGATTGTCCTATACCTCGGCAAAAAGACTCAATACGTACGAAGTATTGCATACAAAAATGGTGCTTTTTATGAAGGAGTCAGTCGACGTCTTGCAGTCACACTTTTTATCAGGGAAAGACGCGTAATATGTACCATATAGTTATTCGACCAGTAATAACGGAGAAATCAATGAGTGACGCTGGAAAGGGCAGATACACTTTTATTGTCGCGCGAAGTGCACACAAAGACGTTATTAAGAAGGAAATTCAAAAGCGATTTAGCGTAACCGTTACTGCTATTGTGACAAATATTCTGAAAGGAAGAACAAAACGAAGCGGACAACGACGGATAGAAATAAAAACATCTCCTTTCAAAAAAGCAACAGTAACAGTAAAACCAGGCGAAAAAATCGGGATTTTTGAAGCAGGAGGAGCAGCACAGTAACAAAGGGCCTGCCTGCCGGTCTTCGACTCTGAGGGATGAGCCATCAGGCTCAGACTCGAATGAGCAGACAGGTCTCGAAAGAATATGAAAAGTTTAAAGACTATCAAAAAGAAACATTCAGGGAGAGATGCGAGTGGCCAGGTAGTGGTTCGTCACCAAGGTGGCCAGCATAAGCGCTTTATTCGCTTGATCGATTTTAAGCGAGATAAGCTAGGTGTCTCAGGCAAGGTGGTCGCAATTGAGTATGATCCCAATAGGACATGCGATATCGCGCTTATTCAATATAGCGATGGCGAAAAACGGTATATCCTTGCTCCTGTTGGACTGAAGTTACATGATAGTATTTCTTCGGGAGAAAAAGCCGAGGCGCGCATCGGAAATGCGTTACCAATGACACATATGGTGATTGGTACCGTTGTGCATAATGTCGAACTGACGCCAGGCCGCGGTGGGCAATTAGCGCGAGGTGCTGGTACAGGAGCTATTATTACTGCGCGAGAGGATAATTTTGTTCACCTGAAGCTTCCATCTGGTGAAGTACGCAAGGTGTCGGCACGCGGGTTTGCTACTATTGGGCAGTTAGGAAATGTTGAGTGGAAAAATGAAGTTATGGGCAAAGCAGGGCGAAGGCGCAATATGGGAGTAAGACCCACTGTTCGAGGTGTGGCGCAAAATCCTCGCTCTCACCCGCACGGAGGAGGAGAAGGCAGATCAGGAATCGGTATGCCAAGTCCGAAGACATATGTTGGACGAAAAGCAGTTGGTAATACGAGGCGTAAGAATAAATATTCTAATAAATTTATTCTACAGAAGAGAAAAGGAAAATAATTATGGCACGAAGTCTTAAAAAAGGTCCATATATTGACCAAAAACTTTTGCAAAAAGTCGTAAGACAGAAGCAGTCAGGAGACAAGTCGCCGATCAAAACATGGGCACGGGCTTCGCAGATCCCGCCTGAGTTTGTCGGGCATACATTTGCTGTGCATAACGGACGTATTTTTATCAATGTTTTTGTTATGGAGCCGATGGTCGGGCACCGGTTGGGAGAATTTTCGCCGACTCGGACATTCAGGTCACACGGAAGGGTTGTTGCGCGGGAGATATCTAAAACATAGGTTACCTAGGTATCTTAGGTAACTTAAGTTACTTAAACTATGGAGATAACAGCAGTATCTAAATCAGTCAGAATCAGTCCACGAAAAGTACGTTTGGTCGCGGATGCAGTTTCGAAAATGCCTATTGATAAAGCAATAACAGCGCTTGCTGTTATCAAAAAACGAGGAGCTGTTGCGCTTGCCAAAACGCTAAAAAGCGCTTTGGCAAATGCGGTCAATAACGCAAAATTGGATAAACAGAATCTTATTATTGAGCTTATCGATATAACTGAAGGACCGTCTCTTAAGCGGTATCATCCCTCAACGCGGGGACGAATCCATCCGTATAAAAAACGAAGCAGCCACATTAGAGTAGTACTTAAAGAAAAGGAGGGGAAGTCACAAGTCACAAGTGCTAAATCCTAAGTCAATTTACTTAGGACTTGTAACTTATAACTTAGGACTTTATTTGTATGGGTCAGAAAGTTAATCCGCATCTTATTCGAATAAAAAATGTTTTTGACTGGGATAGTCGATGGTTTGATGAAAAACGGTATAAAGAAGGAGTACTTGAGGATTACAAGTTGCGAAAATCCTTGATGGAACGCCTCCGCCAGGCAGGCATTGCGCGTGTTGAGATAGAGCGATCGATCAACTCTGTTAAAATAATCGCGTATGTTTCTCGCCCGGGTATGGTTATAGGGAGAGCGGGAACTGGCCTTGAAGAGTTAAAGAAGTTTATTATGAGATTTTTTGTCGATCTTAGACATGGCAAAAAACAAGTGCCAAAGGTTGATATTCAGATTGAGCCGGTGAAGGAACCAAATCTCGATTCGTATTTGGTTGCAAAGAATATAACAGAACAATTACTCCGTCGTCTCCCATACAAAAGGATTCTCGTCCAGAATGCAGAGCGCGTGATGGGGGCGGGCGCGCGGGGAGTGAGGATTGTGTTGGCTGGTAGAATTGGCGGTGCGGAAATTAGCAGACGGGAAAAAATTCAACAAGGAACCGTTCCGTTATCAACAATCAGGGAAAATATTAGCTATGTTTCTTTACCAGCGCTGACGAAAAAAGGGTATATTGGCGTTAAAGTCTGGATCAATAGGGGAGAGAATAAGTAACCTAGGTACCTTAGGTGACTTAAGTAACTTATGTTAGTACCACGACGTGTAAAATATAGAAAACAGATGCGGGGAAAGATGAAAGGATTTGCCAAAGGCGGCATGACATTTGCGTTTGGCGAGTTTGGCCTGACCGCGCTCGGAACAGGCTGGGTATCTGCCCGCCAAATCGAGGCAGCACGTCGATCAATCACCCACTATACACAACGGGGTGGGAGGATTTGGATTCGGATCTTTCCTGATAAGCCGATTACAAAAAAACCGCCCGAAGTGAGGATGGGTGGAGGTAAGGGCGATGTGCACGAATATGTTGCGACAATAAAACCAGGGAGAATATTATTTGAGATAGGTGGAGTTACAAAAGAAATTGCTCATGAGGCGCTCCGGCTTGCGGCGCATAAATTGCCGATAAAAACAAGAATAATTGAAAGGCCATAACTACTATGAAAACAAAAGATGTGAAAGAGTTACATACCAAGAGTAAAGAAGAATTAAAGAAGATGCTTACTGAGGCAAAAGACGCTTTATTTTCGTATCAGATGGATCATCAACAGATGAAGTTAAAAAATACACGGTCTTTATCTATGAAGCGGAAAGATATTGCCCGCATAGCAAGTATTTTGCGGGGAAAGGAGCTTAGCAATGCCTAAAGTATTAACAGGAACTATAGTATCGCTTAACATGCAGAATACGGTTGTCGTTGAAGTAGTATGGAAGAGTCCCCACCCGATGTACAAAAAGCTGTTACAAAAAAGCAAAAAGTACAAAGCGGCAATAAACGGGAAAGAGGTAAAGGTTGGCGATAGAGTTAAAATGATAGAGACAAAGAAATTTTCCCGAGGTAAGTATTTTGCCATTTCTGAAGTGTTTCGTTCAAGGATCGGAGACAAATAACGTTATGATACAACACAGAAGCATGCTAACCGTGGCAGATAATTCAGGCGCTAAATCCCTTATGGTCATTCATGTATTTGGGGGATCAAAACGAAAATTTGGCTTTATCGGTGATGTATTAAATTGCGTTGTGCGACAAGCAAGCCCATATGGCCAGGTCAAAGATTCGGAGATTGTGAAAGCGGTCCTTGTCAGAACGAGAAAAGAGTATCGTCGGTCAGATGGATCATATATTCGTTTTTCAGATAATGCTGCCGTACTCATTGACAATGCAAAAGACAAAAACCCACGAGGCACACGAATTTTTGGCCCGATCGCGCGTGAGGTAAAAGATAGAGGATTTAATAAAATTGCCAGTATGGCTATTGAGGTATTATGAAATATAAAAAAGGCGATCAAGTAAGAGTAGTAGCAGGAAAAGATAAAGGAAAAAACGGAAAAATCCTTAAGGTTTTAATTGGTAAGGATAAAGTATTGGTTGAAGGAGTTAATCAATACAAGCGCCATGTGAAGGCGAAGACCCAAAATCAAAAATCAGAAATCATCACCTTGACCAAGCCGTTGCCTGTTGCCAATGTCGCGTTTGTCTGTCCGAAGTGTAAAAAAACTGCGCGCGTTGGGTTTACGATACAAGGAAAAGAGAAAATGCGTATCTGCAAACAATGCGGTAAAATTCTTTAGAAGATATGGAAGGATTACAGCAACAGTTTAATAAAACAATCGTCAATAGTCTCAAGCAAAAATTAGATACTAAGAATGTCATGGCAGTGCCGCGACTTGTAAAGGTTGTTGTTAATATGGGTGTAAAAGACGCAATTGCGGATAAGAAAAACATGGAGCGTGCAGCAAAAGCACTCGGTATTATTACTGGGCAAAAGCCAAAAGCAGTAAAAGCAAAAAAATCAATTGCCAGTTTTAAACTGCGTGAGGGTGATGAGATAGGGCTTGTGGTTACCTTGCGGGGAAAACGTATGTATGCATTTGTTGATAGGTTAATAAAAATCGTGCTTCCTCGTTTGAGAGATTTTCATGGAGTGAGTAGGAAAAGCTTTGACGGTCAGGGAAATTATGCACTTGGTTTTAGTGAATACGCTGTTTTTCCTGAGATAGACCCGTCTTCAGTTGAAAGGATGCAGGGAATGGAAATCATTTTTGTTACAACGGCAAAAGACAATAAAGATGGAGTTGTGCTTCTTGAGGCATTGGGAATGCCGTTTACAAAAGAGGGGGAGAGAAGTAGCGTATATCGAAGCTAGGTATGGTATAATTCCGAGTACTTGTATGGCAAAAACATCAGACATCGTAAAGTTTCTGAAAAAGCAAAAATTTAAGGTAAGAGACGTGAACCGGTGTAGTATCTGTGGTCGTTCTCGAGCGTATATGCGTCGTTTTGGATTGTGTCGTATGTGTTTTCGTGAACTCGCAGCGAAAGGAGAGTTGCCAGGAGTGCTTAAAGCCACATGGTAGTTCGACTCGCCCCGCTCAGCGGGGCTTCGCTCACTATGAATTATTTAGTTGCTGATTTTATTGTACGGGTTAAAAATGCATATCTTGCCAGAAGGCAATCTGTTGTGTTGCCTTTTTCCACCCTTACTCTTGCCATAGGAAAGGTACTCGTAAAAGAAGGCATGTTGGCAAGTATAAAAGAAGACATGACGGATAACAAAAAAATACTACACGCAGAGCTTCGCTACGTTCGTCGAAGACCTGCGTTAACGCAAGTGCGTGTTATCTCAAAGCCGTCGCTTCGAGTATATGTTGATTTTAGAGAAGTCGTCACAAAATATAGAGACGCTGTGCTTTCGGTTGTTTCGACGTCTCAGGGGATAATGAGTGGGAAGGAGGCAGCGAAAAAGAAGGTCGGTGGCGAGCTCCTTTTTAGTGTGTGGTAGTTCGACTCGCCAAGTCAAACTTGGCTCGCTCACTATTAAAGCTGAAATTTTATAATATGTCAAAAATAGGGAAACAACCGATTATAGTGTCAGAAGGCGTTACCGTGAATGTAGAAAGCGATCTCGTGAAGGTACGTGGACCAAAAGGAGAAGATGAGTTCACTGTACCGTCAGGAATCTCAGTCGCATTCACTGACGGGAAATTAGTTGTCTCACAAACAGATAAGAATCCCAAAAGCGGTGCGTTATTCGGGTTGACGCGGGCGCTCCTTGCGAATATGGTCCGCGGTGTCGTATCTGGATTTGAAAAAGAGCTTGAATTATCTGGGGTTGGGTATCGAGCGCAAGTACAAGGACAAGAGCTTGTACTCTCACTTGGCTTTTCTCATCCGGTAAAATTTACACCGCCTTTGGGTATCAGCTTTAGCGTTTTGGAGAACATTATTACTGTGTCAGGACCAGACAAAGCGTTGGTTGGGGATATGGCTTCGAAAATACGATCAGTCAGACCGCCTGAGCCATACAAAGGAAAAGGAATAAAATACGTGGGTGAAAGAATTAGACGAAAAGCAGGAAAAGCAGTAAAAGCGGTAGGAACGAAGTAATAAAAGTCCTAAGTCCTAAGTGCTAAGTCATAAGTTATAAGTAAAGAAGGAAAATCGACTTAGGACTTGTGACTTATAACTTATAACTTACATAGTATGAATAAAGTAACGAAAAGAGTAAGAAGGCAAACGAGAGTACGAAAGAAAGTGCAGGGTACGAAGGAAAAGCCGAGGCTTTCTGTCTTTCGTTCAAATCAATATATGTACGCTCAGATTATCGATGATGCAACTGGTATAACACTTTTGAGTATTTCTGAGAAGAAACTTTCAAAAGCCCCGCCTACCGGACGGGCAGGCCTGCCTGCAGGCAGGCAGGAAGCAAAAGCTTCTCGGCTTGAAAAGGCAAAAATGGTAGGGCTGGAAGTTGCAAAATTAGCTGGGGAGAAAAAAGTGAAGCAGATCGTCTTTGATAAGGGAAGGTATGCGTATCACGGACGCGTGAAAGCAGTAGCTGAAGGTGCACGCGAAGGGGGGCTACAGTTCTAAGTTATGCGAAAAATGCAATTTGATGTCACACAACAGGCTCGGGACGAATTTCAAGAACAGGTTGTAAAGATCAACAGGGTGTCAAAAAAGACAAAAGGCGGTAATAAAATCGGTTTTTCAGCGCTCACTGTTGTTGGAGATAAAAAGGGCAAAGTCGGCGTCGGATTGGGGAAAGCGCCTGATGTTTCATCGGCAATCAGAAAAGGAATTCTTCTTGCAAGAAAACATTTGGTATATACTCCGATTGTCAATGGGACAATACCCTACCGTGTTGATGTAAAAGTTGGGGCAGCGCGGGTTATGCTAAAGCCTGCGCCGCGAGGTAGTGGTATTATTGCAGGCGGTGCAGTTCGGAGCGTTGTCTCAGCAGCGGGAATTCAAAATATCTCATCGAAAGTTTTAGGTACGAGCAATCAGGCAAGTAATGTACGAGCAACGCTACAGGCCTTGCGAGTACTTGAAGAGCGGTATAATCGCGAGAAGGGAAAGGCTGCATCAGGAGGTAAGAAATAATGGAAATAAGCCTTGCGCGTACAGTAAAAAAATCTCAACGAAGACTTGGTCAAGGACCAGGATCGGGTCGAGGTAAGACAGGAGGAAGAGGAACAAAAGGACAAAAAGCTCGGGGTAAAATCTCGCTTTCCTTCGAGGGAGGCGCATTGCCTCTTATTAAAAGATTGCCGTTTCACAGGGGGAAGGGTAAAAATAAAGTTTTCAAACCAACGCCTATCGTCTTGAATGTCAAGGTACTGAATTTACTGCCGAAAAATAGCGTTGTTGATGTAGAGTCGCTGATTAAGCACCGCATTGTTGATGCGCATGATGCCAAGCAGTATGGTGTCAAGATTCTAGGAGACGGCGAGTTAAAAACGCCCCTTTCTGTAAAGGTGTCGGTTTCTAAGGGTGCTAAAGATAAGATTGAAAAAGCGGGCGGAAGTGTCCAGACTGCATGAACAATATTCTATCTGTTTTACAGAACAGTTTTAAAACACCAGAGGTTCGAAAAAAAATCCTCTTCACGCTTGGCATTTTTCTTGTCTTTCGAATCTTTGCGCATATTCCTGTTGCCGGTGTCAATGTCAATCAATTAAAGAATCTTTTTTCCCAGAACCAATTTTTGGGGTTGTTGGATATCTTTTCAGGAGGTACGCTCGCCAATTTCTCAATCATGGCACTTGGCCTTAATCCCTATATTAACGCCTCAATCATCTTGCAACTTCTCCAGCTTGTTTTTCCCAAACTTGAGGAATTATCAAAAGAAGGCGAGCAAGGAAGAAAAAAGATTAATCAGTATACACGCATTCTGACAGTACCCCTTGCGGTCTTGCAGGCAATTGGTATGTATGCCCTGCTTCGTAGTCAAGGTGTGATAATTACACTTTCTCCTCTGCCACTTCTCTCCTTCTTGGTAACGATGGTAGCAGGAACAATGCTTCTCGTGTGGCTAGGTGAGCTTATTACCGAACGGGGTGTTGGTAATGGGATTTCAGTTTTGATATTTGCTGGTATTGTCGGGAGATTGCCGGTTATTGCCGGGCAGACCCTCTCAACGATCACACCTGAAACAGCAGTGAGCGTCTTTTCATTTTTAGTCATGGGATTACTGGTTGTTGCCGCAATCATTGTAGTAAACGAGGCAGTGCGACGGGTGACAGTCTATTACGCCAAACGCGTACGGGGGAACAAAATATATGGCGGACAGTCAACGCATTTACCGCTTCGGCTCAATCAGGCAGGCGTGATTCCTATTATCTTTGCAGTTTCGCTCGTCTTATTGCCATCGCTTTTTGGCAATTATTTGATCGCAGCGAAAAATCCTGCGATGAATGTTATTGGACAATTCTTAACGACATGGCTTAAACCCGATGGTGTACCGTATAATGCCATCTATTTTTTCCTCGTGGTTGGCTTTACGTTTTTTTACACGGCAGTCATTTTTAACCCCAAAAAAATTGCCGAGGAAATACAGAAATACGGTGGGTTTATTCCGGGTATCAGGCCAGGAACCCCAACCTCGTCTTACCTAAATTACGTTTTAACCAGAATTACGCTTGTTGGTGCTTTCTTTTTGGGTATTATTGCGATCTTGCCAAGTATCGTCCAGTCTATAACTGGTGTAGGGACACTCTTTCTGGGAGGGACAAGTATTCTTATCGTTGTGAGCGTTGTTTTGGAAACATTTAAGTCGATTGAGGCACAGCTCGTGATGCGTAATTACGAGGGATTCCTAAAACGGTAGATACTAGGATATTAGGATACTAAGATATTAAGTGAAACGCCTAAATTTCTTAATATCTCAATATCGTAATCTCTTAATATCTTTAGTTATGAAGATAATTTTAATCGGCATTCAGGGATCAGGGAAATCAACGCAGGGGCAATTGTTGGCAAAGAAACTCGGCGTACCCTATCTTTCAACAGGGCATATTTTTCGACAACTTGCAAAAGAGCATTCTCCGTTGGGGCGACAAATAAAAGTCGTTATGAACGCTGGGCTTCTTATTTCAGATGCAAGGACATTAAAGATAGTGAGTGAGTATTTGACCCGTGCTGAATATAAAAAGGGATATATTCTTGACGGCTTCCCACGGACGTTGACGCAATCTGAGAAATTTGTAAATGGAATCGATGCTGTTATTTATCTGAAAATTAGCGACAAAGAAGCATTGTGGAGAATTTCAGGGCGGCGTGGTGAGACTCGTGAAGATGAGACGCTGACTGCCATTCGAAAAAGAATCGACCTTTTTCATAAGTTCACAGAACCTGTGCTTGATTTCTATCGAAAAAAAGGAAAATTGATAGAAGTTGATGGCGAGCGGCCAATAGAGGAGATTCATAAGGATATAGTAAAAGAGTTACAGCATCATGGCAAACACTAAGCGTATCCTCGCCTTTGTGGGCATGCCGGGATCAGGAAAAAGTGAAGCGGCACACTACCTGCAAGAAAAAGGCTTTGCGTATATCAGGTTTGGCGATTTGACAGACGAAGGCTTGCGTGAGAAAGGCTTACCCCTCACGCCTGAAAACGAAAAACACTATCGCGAAGAAATACGAGAAAATGAAGGCATGGATGTGTATGCAAAGAGGGCAACGCCAAAGATACAGACAATACTTGAAACAGAAGACAACGTGATTATTGATGGGCTCTATGCGTGGGAAGAGTATACGTTTCTTGATAAACAGTTTCAGGGAATGATCGTTGTATACGTTTTTACAGAGCCCCACATCCGTTACCAGCGATTATCTGCTCGCTTGGTGCGGCCGCTGACGCACGATGAAGCAAGGCTTCGTGATTTTGCAGAGATTGAACTCCTGAACAAAAGTGGACCGATTGCTATTGCGGATTACCTTATTGAAAATAATGGTTCGCTTGAAGACCTCCATCAGAAAATTGATTCGTTACTGTCCCGCATAAAACTTATTCCGCAGCAATGATTCATATTAAATCAAACGAAGAAATCAATAAAATGCGACACGGAGGTCATATATTATCAGAGGTTCTTCATGAGGTTGTAAGTTTTGCTAAAGTTGGGGTAACAGAGCTTGAACTAGACGCGTTGGCAGAGCGATTAATCAAAGAAAAAGGAGGCGAGCCGGGGTTTAAAAGAGTGAAAGGCTATCATTACACAATTTGTGCATCAACCAATGATGTGGTTGTCCATGGCATTCCGACGCACTATGCCTACAAAGAAGGAGATATCGCTGGGATTGATTGCGGTCTGTATTATCAAGGACTTCATACAGATATGGCGGAAACGATTCTCGTTTCAACTCAAAACTCAAAACTCAAAACTCAAAACTCTGAAAAGGGAAAATTCTTAGAGACGGGAAAGCGAGCGCTTGATGCGGCAATAAAGCAGGCAAAAGCAGGAAATAGAATTGGACATATCTCAAAGACAATCCAGGATATCGTTGAAAAAGAAAGTGGCTATTCGATTGTTCGAAGTCTGGTTGGGCATGGAGTTGGAAGACAGTTGCATGAGGAACCCGAAGTCCCTGGTTTTCTGCAAGATTCAATTGAGAAAACACCTGTTTTGAAACCTGGTATGACTATTGCAATTGAGGTTATCTACAATATGGGTGGGAAAGAAGTTATCTATAAAGGGAATGATGATTGGACTATTTCGACAAAGGACAGAAGCATCTCTGGGGTATTTGAGAGAACAGTATTAATAGCTGATACGGGGCCGGAAATTTTGACAGCGTAGCTTGGTTGCGTAATTGAGGCTGGTTTGCTATAATCAAAGTTCAAAAGTTAGAAGTCAAAATTCAAAATTTCAAGGAAAAATTAAAAAGTTGAGAGCGATCCTATTTTTGACTTTTTCGTTGTACTTTTGCCTTTTGCCTTTTGCCTTTTGATTTTTGAGTTTTGATTTTTTTATGGTGCATCAAGGATCATTTGAAAAGGATGGGGTAGTCAAAGAATCACTTCCGAACACGTTGTTTCGAGTAGAGCTTGACGACCGGACAGTGGTTTTATGTCATCTCTCAGGAAAAATGCGCATGAATTTTATTAAGATTTTACCTGGAGATACAGTACGGATTGAGATGACGCCATACGATTTAACAAAGGGAAGAATAACGTACAGGTATAAGTAATGAGTATCAATTTCTAAGTTCTAATTTCTAACGTCTAATGACTTTTAGACATTTAAGCATTTGACATTTTATTAGGAATTAGAAATTAGGTATTAGGAATTTTACTGATATGAAGGTGCATGCGAGTGTAAAAAAACGGTGTTTAAAATGTAAAATCATAAAAAGACGTGGAATCCTCTACGTTATATGCGACACGCCGAAGCATAAGCAGCGACAGGGTTAATAGTATGAGGATAGCAGGAGTAAACATACCCGATGAAAAACGAGTAGATATTGCGCTCACCTACCTTTATGGTGTTGGGAGGAGCAATGCTGTCGTTATTTTAAAAAAAGCGCAGATCGATCGCGCTATTCGAGTAAAGAATCTTTCAGAAGAAGATCAAAAACGCATCTCCAAAGCGCTTGATGAGCATAAAGTTGAAGGAGATTTGCGGGCTGAAATTCAAGCGAATATCAGAACACTAAAAGAAACAGGTGCGTATCGCGGCGTTCGCCATAGTAAAAATTTGCCTGTTCGTGGGCAGCGTACGAGGTCAAATGCTCGTACAAAACGCGGGAAGAGAGTAACAATTGGCGCAATCAAGAAAGAAGTCGCAACAAGGCTGGAAACAGCAGCAAAAGCGAAAGAAGCTGTTAAATAATTTACATGAAAGTAGCAAAAACGACAAAAACTAAGAAAAAGACATCCTCAGCAACACAACATGGTAGGGTGTATATTACTGCAACTTTTAACAATACACTCGTTACCATAACTAACGAAAAAGGCGATACTGTTACGTGGAGTTCTTCTGGTTCACGTGGATTTAAAGGTACGAGGAAATCCACTCCATATGCTGCAACCCTCGCAGTTGAGACAGCAGTAAAACGGGCAATTGAGCAGGGAATTAAAACAGCTGATGTCTATATTAAAGGACCAGGAAGTGGTCGTGATTCATCACTCCGCGCAATAAAAAGCGGCGGAATATCAATCGCATCAATCGCAGACCTTACACCGATTCCGCACAACGGACCGCGCCCGAAGAGTAAGAGGAGAGTTTAATATGGCACGGTATACTGGACCAAAACATAAATTAGCACGAAGAGAAGGGGTTAATATCCTGGATAAAACTTCTGCTACACTGCAACGACGGCTCAATGTGCCGCCTGGTATGCATGGAAAAAAAGTAAAAAGACGACTTTCAGAATTTGGCCAACAGCTTCGAGAAAAACAGAAAGCAAAAGCTACGTACGGAGTTTTGGAAAAGCAGTTTAGTAGGCTGGTGAAAAATGTAGAACGACAAAAAGGAGATACGGCAGAGATGCTCCTCTCTCTTTTAGAAACGAGACTTGATAGTCTGGTCTATCGTTTGGGTTTTGCCAAAACCCGTTTTATGGCTCGTCAATTCGTATCCCATGGTCACGTAGCAGTAAATGGGAAAAAAATGACAATTCCGTCCTATCAAGCAAAAGAGAACGACATCATCAGTATCTCTGACAAGATTCAAAAAAATCCTGATATCGCAACGCTTCTTAAAGAGAAGCAAGAGATCCTGCCGTTTATTGAGAGACAAGGAACACAAGGAAAGTTGGTTCGGATGCCAAAACGTGAAGACATAGAAGTTCTGTTCAATATTCAACAGATTATTGAATATTACTCTCGTTAATGGTACAATCAGGGTCTGTAGTATGCAAGAATTGAATTTTAAAGTTAAAGAAATTACCTTAGTGCCTGATTACGGCGAGTTCGCTATTGAGCCTTTGGAGCCAGGGTATGGTTATACAATTGGCAACGCGCTTCGTCGTGTTCTCTACAGCTCGATTCCTGGTGCAGCAGTAACAACAGTCAAAATTGCCGGCGTTAAACACAAGTTTTCCACAGTCCCTGGACTGAAGGAGAATATTGTCGATTTCCTTTTGAATATTAAGCAACTTAATCTTAAGCTCACAGATAGCAAGACAAGCGCGTCGGTGAAACTTTCGGTAAAAGGACCCAAAGACATTACAGCAGCTGATCTGGAATTGCCGGATGGAGTAGAGGTTGTCAATAAAGACCAATACCTAGGATCTGTTTCTGGCAATAAAACAAAGCTTGAAATGGAGCTTACCGTTGAGCGAGGGTATGAGTATTCATTGGCAGAAGAAAGAAAAACATCAACGCTTGGTGTTATTCCAACTGACGCAATCTTTACACCGATCAAGCGAGTAAACTATGCAGTTGAAGCAACCCGCGTCGGACGACAGACAAATCTTGATAAATTAGTCCTTAAGGTTTGGACCAATGGAACAGTAAATCCGCGCGTAGCCCTTGACCAAGCAGCTCAAATTCTCGCTTCTTCATTTCTCCAAGTGTATCAGCCAAAAGAATCAGGTGCTGTTGAAAGTACAGTTGCCACTCCGTCAGTTCCAGATACGCTCCTTAATCTGACCGTTGATGAGTTAGATTTACCAACTCGTATTTATAATAGTCTTCGCAATGGCGGAATCGAAACAGTCGGCCAGCTTCTAAAAACTCCTAAGAAAGATTTGATTTCCATGCGCAATATGGGAGGAAAGTCAATTTCAGTCATCGAAGAGAAGCTACAAGAAAAAGGAATCTTACTGCCGGTCTAGTAGATCTCAAATCTTAAATCTCAAATGGCAAATCGACATCTGTAAATCTAAAAAAGTAAAAGATTTAAGATTTGCGTTGTAGTTTTGAAATTTGCGTTTTTCGATTTGAGATTTTTTATATGAGGAAGCAAATATTTGGTCGAAAATTTAAGCGGGATACCAATGAACGAAAAGCCTTATTTAAGGGCTTAGCGTCCTCTTTGGTACTTAAGGAGCGTATAACGACAACTGAGGAAAAAGCAAAAGCAATTAAAGGACACGTTGAGAAACTCGTCACTAAAGCAAAAAGAACGGATCTTCGACACGCCCAAAGTCTTCTTGAGCCATACTTAACTCTTGAAGCAGTTGAAAAAGTACTCCATGATATTGCGCCTCGCTTTACTAACAGGCCAGGCGGCTACACGAGAATTATGCGTGTCGGGAGACGATTTAATGATAATGCGCAAATGGTTTTTATCGAGTGGGTGGAACGCAACTCAAAACTCAAAACTCAAAAGTCAAAATTAGATACGAAAGACGAAGGAGGAAAAGAAAAAGGGACCCCACGTCGCTCGCATAAGGCGAGCTCTGCGGGGCAAGCAAAAGGTAAGAAATCGACTAAAAAAGCAAAGAAAGGGGAGAGTAAATGATGCAGCATATGACAAACGCGACAAAATTGGGAGATATCAAGCGAGCGTGGCATCTTATTGATGTCAAAGGGAAGACGCTCGGAAGAGTATCAACGGAGATTGCTAAACTACTGACAGGAAAGGCCAAGCCATATTTTGTCAGACATCTTGATTGCGGAGACTTCGTTGTCGTCATTAATGCGAAGGATATTGCAGTAACTGGAAAGAAAGAAGACAAAAAAATGTATTACCGCCATTCTGGGTATCCTGGGGGTTTTAAGGCAGAATCACTTCGGGATCTGCGTGAAAGAAAGCCAGAAGAGATACTGCAACATGCAGTCAAAGGCATGCTGCCACAGACAAGATTACGTGATAGAATGTTACAGCGATTAAAAGTCTTTGCAGGACCAGAGCATACCTATGAGGATAAATTTAAGATAAGTCCTAAGTCTTAAGTGCTAAGTCCTAAGTCCTAAGTCCTAAGTCAACTTACTTAGGACTCATAACTTATAACTTTTGACTGAGGAAATAATAATGGCTGAAAAGAACGTAGAAAAAATAAATAACGACAAACAAATTAAAACACAGAAAAGAGACTTCATCTTTGCAGTCGGTAGGCGCCGAGAAGCAGTCGCACGCGTTCGGTTGTATACCGTTATTAAAGACGGAATGGCGTGGAAGGATACAGAAGTTAAAAAAGGCGATATCATCGTTAATAAAAAGCCAATCTCTGAGTACTTCAAAAGCGAGACAGCCCGATACATCTACTCGGAGCCGCTTCGTGTTGCACATGCACAGAATAAGTATACCTTTACTATCCAAGTTGTCGGCGGCGGTCCTGCTGGACAACTGCAGGCAGTTGTTCATGGTATTTCCAAGGCATTAAGCGTTTTGGATAAAGACAAATATAGGCCTTCTCTTAAGAAAAAAGGCTTTCTCACCCGGGATGCGCGTACCCGTCAGCGACGAAAAGTCGGTATGGGAGGCAAGTCTCGCCGCGAAAAGCAATCTCCAAAGCGGTAAGTTTCTATAATGCTCCGAAGTTTTTTAAATCTTTTCTTAGTTGTTCGGGAGAGGTGAAGAGGATTGTTTTTATGCCGAGGTTTTGGGCTGGGGGGAGGGAGGATTCTTTGTCGTCGATGAAAATTGCTTCTTCCGGTCTGACTTGTGCTTTTTTAAGTGTCAACTCGTAAATGCGAGGGTTTGGTTTTCTGACTCCTATGTCGTGTGAGAAAATACCGTCATCAAACCACTCTAGAAAATAATATTTTTTATCTAGCGCGTCTACTCTTTCGCGGACGTTGTCTGATAGGTAAAATAATTTGTATTTATTTTTCAGTTGTAAAATAATATTTTTTGTTTCAGTGATTAGGTCATAGCAATTGATCCAGATTTTTTCTAACTCATCGACTTCTTCTTTTAACTGCAATTCTTCTTTTGCTTTTTTCCAGAATCCGTTTCTTGTTATTTTTCCTTCTCGATATCCATTGCCGATGTCGCTGTAGTTGAGAAAGTTGTATGTTTCTTCAAAATCTTTTTGGTATTTCTCGGAAAGGTATTTGGCGAAGTTCTTCGTCCCGTTGGTGAATACAACGCCGCCGAGGTCAAAAATAATGAGCTTTATCATGTGATGCAATTATATACTTATTCTTAGAGATTTGTCGTATAATGGACCGCGTATGGATGAGAAGATAAAAGAAATAATAAAGCGGGCGCTTGAGGAGGATATTGGGAGTGAAGACATTACGACTGAGGCGATTATACCGCCTGGTGCAACTGTGCACGGCAAAATTGTTGTGAAGGGGAAGGGAGTGATAGCGGGATTAGTAGTTGCAAAAGAAGTGTTCTGGCAGATCGATAATGAGGCTTTGTTTGAGCAGCTTTTTAACGAAGGAGACAAGGTACAGAAAGGAGACGTTGTTGCAACTGTATCAGGAAATGCGCGGTCAATATTGATGGCAGAGCGGACAGCAATTAATTTTTTGCAGCGGATGAGCAGTATTGCGACGACAACGCGGCAGTATGTTGATGCGGTTGTACATACAAAAGCGAAGATTTTGGATACGAGAAAAACGGCCCCTGGGCTTCGTTTGACTGATAAGATGGCGGTGAAGATGGGCGGAGGCCAGAACCACAGAATTGGTTTGTATGATATGTTCTTGATTAAAGATAATGATATTGCGGTTGTCGGATCGATCAATAAAGCTGTTTCTTTGTGTAAGCGATATCGGGAAGAGAAGAAGCAGAAGTTCCTGATTGAAGTAGAAGCGGATACACTCGCGCAGGTAAAAGAGGCAGTTGAGAGCGGTGTTGATAGGATTATGTTAGACAATTTTTCCGTTTCGCATATGAGGAAAGCAGTAGAGTTGATTAACGGCAGGACAAAGATTGAGGCATCGGGTGGGATTACGCTTGAAAATGTAAAAGAGGTTGCGGAGACTAGGGTTGATTATATTTCTGTTGGAGCTCTTACGCATTCTGTTAAAGCTCTTGATATATCAGTGGATATAACGCTTTAATTTCAAAGTATGTATAGTATACTAACTTATTATACAGTAGCGTTTGGGGAAAGTTTATCTTCTTCTTGCAGCTGGTCTAGATCTTGAAGGTCGTGTAAGTGCGGGGCGTGTCGTGGGTCTTACTCCCCTACTCTCGTTGTTTCTTTGTCCTGAAATGAATGCTAGTAATTCTTGTGTTACAGCGCCTATTGCGAAGAGATAGATAATAACGATTGCGAGCCAGCCAATTATAGGTAATTTTGCGAGTAAGTATATTGCGACTGGGCCTAAGAGTGCGGCTTTCCAGTCGAGAAGATATACCCTTTTGCTTCTTGTGCTCCACCAATTGAGAATCCACCAGCCGATGAGTAGCTTTCCGATGACGAGGCTTATGAGTATGACGAGAAGGTATAGGAGGAATGATGCGACGCCAAGCCAGATTGCGATAAGGAGCATAAGGCTTAGAATCGGCATGACGATGAGGAATACAAGGCCAAGCCCTGCGCTTTTGAGTGGTTCTGCGACGGCGTTTTCAATCGCTCTTTTTGTAAAGACAGTCAGGAGGTAGACGAAAAGGAGCGCGAAAACGATGTCTGTTACGAGTTTATAGATTTGGCCTGCTGTGAGGAATGCGGCTGCGTTTCTTGCGGCTTGTTCTCGTCTTTCGTCTTCTTTAAATTCGTGTTTGCCTTTGACGACTGCTCCGTTTTCGAGGCGCGCTCGTTCTGGTGCAGTGTAGCGCAGGTCTCCATTTATTTCTGCATTGCTGCTGAGGATTAGTTCACTGACATTGCCTTGGACTTTGCCGCCGACTGTATTGTTGATTGTTACCTCTCCCCCATTTACTGTTACATTGCCTCGAACTGGTCCATTGAGGCTTAACTGTCCTCCAACAAAGACGAGGTCGCCTTGAATTTTTGCGTCACGTGCGATAGTTACTGAACCTCCTGCGACAACGAGGTCTCGATTTATTGTACCTTCAATAAGAATATTGCCGCCTGCGATTCGTGTGTTGTTGGTAACGTCTGAGCGGATCGTGAGATTGCCGCCTGCGACGAGGAGTTCATTTGTCACTTCCCCATCGATTTGGATGTTGCCACCTACGACAGTCAGGTCATTATTTATCTTTGTATTGATATTGATGTCTCCGCCTGCGACATAGAGATCAGAGAGGTTTTTTTCATTTGTACCGATATTGATGTTGTTTCCGGTTCTAAAGTCGGCTGCGTAGGCGGTTACGGGAGATAGGAAAAAAATATAAAGGAGCAAGAGGGCAGAAAGCGCTTGTTTCATTGCTTTCATACAGATATTTATATACTCTCTCGATTTTGTTGTCAATAGGAAATACTATAATACTGTTGCTTTTGCTCTTCTTTGCATCTCAAAAATAAATATAAGCCATACATTAGCTATGATAAAGCATGTGGCTTGCGCGCGAATGCTTTGTCTAGTGTATACTAAATAACTCATTATATGGAAGAAACTATAGCGCAAATTGTCAGGGGTGCGATTGAGGATAGTGTGTTCCCAGGGTGTGTTGTTGGAATTATAAAAAATGGAAGGAAAATTATTCTTTCATTTGGAAATTATACTTATGAATACGGTGCAAAGGCAATGCACACAGAAAGCATCTTTGATATTGCATCGATTACGAAGTCAATTCCTACTTCCTCTTTAGCATTACTCCTTATCGATCGCGGAAAGATGCGACTTGACGACAAGCTTATCAAGTATCTTCCGGAGTTTCGAAATCCTGATCGAGAGCAGGTATTAATCTGGCATTTATTGACGCATACACTTGATTTTGACCTCACATTGTCGTCGCTAAAAAATCTTTCACCAGGTGCTATCCTTGAACGGATATATACAGCAAAATTAAAGAGCAAACCGGGCACCAAGTATGCATATGTCAATGCGACGAGTATTTTACTTGGTCTTGTCAGTGAGCGAGTAACTGGTGAGAAGCTCGATGCGTTTTCTGAACGGGAGTTTTTTCAGCCGCTTGGTATGAGTCGGACGACGTTTCATCCTGAGAAATTTGAGAAAACAGAGATTGTACCGACTGAGATAGATGGTTGGCGAGGTAGATTGATTCAAGGAGAAGTGCATGATGAGAGTGCGTACTCGTTGCGGAAAAAATATATTGTTGGCTCTGCTGGGGTATTTTCAACTGCTTCTGATTTGTTAACATTTTTGGAGATGCTTTTGTATATGGGATCATATAAGGAAAAAAAATATTTTTCAGAAGGAATAGTGAAGGAGATGTACACGAATCAGTTGGGGAGATTAGGAATATTTGGGGGGTTAGGATGGGAGTTGTGTCAACCTCGTTTTATGGGAAAGTACGCAACAAAAAATACTTTTGGTAAAACAGGTTTTACCGGTTGCTTAGTTTTGTGTGATCCAGAGAAACAGATCGGTATTGTTATCCTTTCAAATTTTACCTATCCAGAGCGAAAGTCAGATAAAAACATCAGAGACAGAGTTTTTCGAGAGGTAGCAGATATAATTTTTCTTATTGATAATTTGTTATAATCCATTTGAGTATGAGTCTTGCAGTATTAGGCGGGTGTTTTGACCCACCTCACGTGGGTCATTTGTGGGTTGTAAAACAAGTATTGGAATTTTGCCCGGATATTGATCGACTCCTTCTTATGCCGGCGGCAAAGCATCAATGGAAGCCAATTATCGCGTCTGTAACAGACCGGATGCAGATGTTACAAGCGTTCACAACAGAGAAAAAAGTAATCATCTCTGATTTGGAGCTAAAACGCGGGGGAGTAAGCTATAGTGTGGAGACAATTAAAGAGCTAAAACATGAGACAAAAGACAATATTTACTGGATTGTCGGATCAGATATTTTATCAGAATTTTCGCGTTGGGAAAAAACTGAAACACTAACAGAGCTTGCGACATTTCTGGTTTTTCCCCGCGATCCGTTTAGTCTTCCAGCAAAACTGCCCTCTGGTTTTGAAGCGATAAGAGATAAGGAGTTGATTACAACCAATCTTTCCTCAACGCTTATCAGACAGCGAATCAAACAAGGAAAATCTATTAGCGGATTCGTGCCGGAGAAGGTAGAGGAATATATAAAGGGGAAAGGACTATATAGACAAATGACCTAAGTATCTTAGGCAGCTTAAGTAACCTATGTTGCCCGCTATAAATCCAGAATACGAAGTTAACAGAATAGGAGAGTTTTTACGACAGACTCTTAAAAAAACCGGACTTTCAAAGGTTGTCATCGGTTTATCAGGTGGCATTGATTCAGCAACTTCTTTGATGCTCGCAGTTGGGGCATTGGGAAAAGAGAATGTTCATGTGCTGCTTATGCCATATAAAACACATAATCCGCAAGGACTGCAGCAAGCAAAGGATGTGGTCGCATTTTTACAAATACCGCAGACACAGGTTGAGGCTATTAGTATCGATGCGGCAGTAGATGCGATAAAAAGAAGCTTAGGAATCTCAGAAGACGACACCGTTCGGTTGGGGAATATTATGGCACGGGTGCGGATGATAATGCTTTTTGATCGGGCAAAAAAACGTGATACGCTGGTATTGGGGACTGAGAATAAATCAGAATATTTACTCGGGTATTTTACCCGCGGTGGTGATGAATTGTCAGATATTGAGCCAGTACAACACCTGTATAAAACACAAGTCTATGAGTTGGCAAATTATCTTGGTTTGCCCCCGCAGATTATCGAGCAATCACCAACAGCAGGACTATGGCATGGGCAGACCGATGAGGGAGAATTTGGATTTTCCTACAAAGAAGCAGATCAGGTACTGTATCTCTATTTTGATAGAAAGATGTCAATTGGTGATATTAAAAAAAAAGGGTTTGCAAACGCAGAAAACATTGTCAAATACGCCTTAAGCAATCAATACAAACACAAGGTTCCCTATTCGCTGTCGCCTAAGATAAAAGCAAAAAATACTTGACTTTCCCGTAATGCCTCATGTTAGACTGGATATATGCCAAAGAAAAGAACTCGGAGAAAAGTAGGTTCAGTACGAAAGACCTCAGTTCCTGTAATAGTATACACACGATTTGTTATTTTCTATGTACTGGCGGCTTTACTGTCATTTGCCTTTTTCTTTATGCAGACAAAGGATTGGTATTTTCTCGTCTCAGGAAAAGAAAGAGTAGATTTTGCGAACGCAACAGGAGAATACGATCCATCAGATACGGTTGCATATATTGATGGTGAAGAAATTGAAGCGCCGCCACTCTATGCCTATACATATAATCCTACAGAAGGTCTCAATCGGGTGCTGGGTGATACCAATCCAAGCAACAAACGGATTGAAGTGGACTTAACGAATCAACGAGTCTATGCGTTTGAGGGCAATACGAAAGTCTATGACTTTCTCGTATCAACAGGTTTGTGGGGCAGGACGCCGACAGGAGAATTTACTATTTGGACGAAATTCTTAGCGACAAAAATGAGTGGTGGCAGCAAGGCGCTTGGGACTTATTATTATTTACCAAATGTTCCGTATGTGATGTTTTTCTCAAACGCAGCGGTACCGGGGTGGAGAGGGTATAGCCTCCACGGAACATACTGGCATAGTAACTTTGGCCATCCTATGAGTCATGGGTGTGTGAATATGAAGACTGAGGAGGCTGCAATTATTTATTACTGGTCAACGCCTGATCTGAAAGACAAAGGATCAATTGCCGCGTCAGCAGATAATCCTGGGACAAAAATTATCATCTACGGCACCGCACCAAAAAGCTAAACAGAAACTTCTTTTATGCCGCAAAGAGTTCTGCAAGTTTCGTTACTCTTTCTCGAAGGTAAGGCAATATTGCATTTACAAGACTGGTTTCATTTTCAACTTTTCCAAATGTCTCAACCATAACGCGTCCGCGGCGAAGCTGCAATTCTGGCCCGACAGTTAGATACAGAAGCGATTCGGGGCCTCCGTCTAGAAAGTCATCAATAATATTATCAGTAATCGTAGCAAAATCCGCTGTTTTGACAACGACAGCAAAATGGGGCATTTTCCAAATTGCAGCGATTTGTCTCACCATTTTTCTTTCTTCCCAATCTTCTTCGCGTTCCTGCTGAGTCATATCTCTATTTATTGTATTTTGTGATGGTTTCTCTGTAAGCAGATCAACAATCTCTGCAACCTCGGGGCTAAACTCAGCTTGAATCTGCGAGAGAGGGACATCTCCTTCTTCGACAATATCATGCATGTAAGCGGCGGCGATCGCGAAAGGAGGGACGTAGGGAATTACGAGAGCTGCAACCTCTGCATCATGAAGAAACGCTGAGCTTCCATTTTTTCTTTTTTTATCTTTACGTTTTTTATATGCGAGATCCATGGCCGCTTGCACCTCATCTGTGAACTCCCCTTTTTCTATCAATCGATCACACAACTCGTAATACGCGGCCAGTGGGTCATCTCTGTGTTCTAATCTTCGTGGACCAGGTAGTACTTCATGGAAGAGTATTATCGGTGCTGAGCCGTCGCAACTCGGAGAATCGTCAGCTAAAACGAATGGAAGAACCGTTTCTGCACCTGGCATAAAATAATTAAACCGATCACAATTGATCGGCAAAGGTTTTCCGATTATACAGAATTTTGTCTTGCTTTTAAAGAAGTAAATTTATCAATTACTATCAGGGGAATTAATCAATGATCATTTCTTTGGTAAAGAGGTAGCCCCAGAGGATACTTGCCGGGAGGAATCTGTCAAACTTTTCTTCATCAAACACCCTGTCTTTTATGGTAAAGCGGCGTTTTTGTCGTATGACCATTAATTGTGCCAAAAACATATTCATGACCTGATCGATCGTTTCAAGGATCACAGCGCCATCAAAAAGAAGCTTGGTGACTTTTTTCCGCGCTTCTTTAACAGACTGTTCATCGTTGACTATTTTGTAGTAGGGGTAGTTTTTTAGCATTGATCGTTCTTTAAGGTATATCTGCACTCCGCACATCATGGAAAATAAAAAAAGCGTGTAAATCCGTGTTTTATATGCTTCATCTGGTTCAAGGAGTGGAGCGTAGTGGATTTGGGCAAAGATAGAGGCTGTAGATCGGCAATGCGTTACAAGTTCTTCAGGAAGATAGAATTTAGAAAGCACACTATCATGGGTATACTGATCCATAGAATCTACCACGGTGTGCCAGATAGTCTGGGCAACAGGATCAATGTATTCAATTTTTTTGGGCAGTCGTTTCATGCTTACTGAATACTTACATCAGTATAACAGACCTTTTAAAAACTTGTCTAGCGCTGGCATAAAGGAGATTTTAGTTGTGGTGCTTGGTAAATTCAGAACGCTTACTCTTGATTGCTGCGACTTTTTGTGTTTCCCAGTTATATCGCATTGGATCTCCAAATGTGTAAATAGCCGCACACTTTGCTCGTTCGTCAACAGATTGGTCAGAGTGAGACATGAATTGCTCGATAATACTCTCGTTCATGGAGAGATAGAGAGGAAGTGTCGCGTTGAGGTGCCATTTGCCGTTTTCATCAAGAAACGTTGGAGTGACAAGCAATTTGTAAAAAAGCGGTGTTTTTACCAGAGGTTGAAATGTTCGCAGTCGATCCATACTATCGTAGTGTTGACTCGGATTCTGCCAAAATTCAGGACGCAATGGATAGAGGGATGCAAAGCAAAGAGGGAGAAGCATGACGTGTTGCAAGACATCGAGTTCTCCTGTGCCTTGAATTTCCCTGACCGCTTCTTGGACAACCTGCGATACCTCATCTAAGGATCGATAAAGAAAGGTCATAGGATACGGATCCAAAACACGCGCTCCTTTTATCGGATGAAGGAATATCATGTATGCTGTATCTGGGTAGTCTGGTGTGAGCGTGCAGTATTCAATTTTCTCAGCCATATTATCAATGATTTATACACTATTCTCTTTTTTATTGCAATTGTGGTAGGCGGTTTATTTGCTTTTTTGTAAGTATGAATACACTGCTTTTGAAACCTGGGCAATCCGCTCAGCAGCCATCTTCGGATTGTTGCTCTCAGAGAGTATGACGAGTATATAGTCTGCATCAGGAGAAAAGACAATTCCTGCGTCGTGCTTGAATCCTTGCAGTTCTCCTGTTTTATGTGCTATTAGTACTTCTTCTGGTAAGTATTTAGGGATTCTGTCATTGAGTTGTTGTCCTTTGAGGATAGCGAGCATTCGGTCAGAGTACTCTTTATTTACTAACGTGCCATTGTATAGCTTCTCGTAAAAGGATGCGATATCCAATGCAGTGGTTTGTGGTGGCTGCCCGACGTTTGATGAGGAAAAGCCTTCATTTTTCAGAAAAAGACGCATAGTGGAGATTTTTACACGATTTGAGAGAAGAAGCGCAGCATAATTGTGGGAAATCACGATAGATTTTTCTATTGCATCCTTGACTGTCATTGATACCTCTCCTTCTTTCAGCTCCGCAGACTCACTGGCAATATCAAAAATTCTGTTTAGGTCCGCTGCGTCTTTTCGAAGCAGCTCGTTCTCATCAAGTTTGTCATCATGCATAAGACGAAAGGCTGTTGCCATAAGCAAGAGCTTATAGAGAGAGGCGGACTGAAAGCGAAGATTCTCATTTTGTGCATAAGTCTCACCTGTTTTGAGCTTTTTAAAATATATCGCATAGGTACCAGTTGTTCCCTCAAGCGCTTGGTCAATCGCAAGCTTCATACCGGGATTTAGATAGTTTGCGACATTTTCAGATTGCACCTCCTGAGTTTGTGTTTGTGCGAGGGGAGAAATAAGATTGGATGATGTTGCTGTGTTTTTCCCGTTGATGAGGCTTAAGGATAGTGTTATGAGAAGTGCACCACCAACGACGAGTGCGAGTAATTTGAAGAGGAATAAAAAAAAACCCATGCCGGAGACTTAGTATAGAACAAATGAGATAAATTGTGAACTAAATCCTACGATTCTTTATCGTTCTGGTTTTTCTGCAGTAAAGATACAATAACGCCATAGCCCTTTATCAACGAATCTACTCCACTCAATTGCGATCATGGCATTTACAAAATGTTTTTGTAAACCTGTGAGCTTAATAAATATATATGGAATTCTGGAGATATTTCTTAGTCTGTGTACGGATGGTGCAAAATTTTTCGTGATGTTTTGCTCTTTTACGTTTCTGAATCCGATTTTTCGTAGGACATCCGCAAACGCGTCATGGCGAAAAGCTTTCAGGCCCATTGCAGCTGTTCCTGCTACTCCCAGGTCAAGCATACTCATTTCGTATGAACTAAACTCACTATCAGGAGCAAGCGTATATTCAAATAAAGCGATTCTTCCACCAGGTTTTAAAATACGAAAAAATTCTTTCAAGGTCTTCTGAAGATCTGGAGAGTGAGAAAGAGTTTCCATGGTGTAGGTGGCATCAAAATGATTTTTTGGAAAACCTGTTTTTGAGTAATCTTTCACAAAAAATGATACTTTGTTTTGTAGTCCAAGTTTCTCCGCTCGCGCTTTCGCTTTATGGATTTCATACTGATTTATGTCAATACCAATTATCTTCGCTTTTGTTTTTTTTGCGAGATAGCAGGCAACAACTCCGTAACCGCAACCGGCATCAAGTACAAGATCTTCTCGTGTAAGATGTGCATTTTTGGCAATTAGGTCCTGCATCAGCTCTTGCGCGTGTTGTTCGGAGATAGTTGGTTTTTCTTGGGGATAATATCCAAAGTGCTTTGTCTCCCACGTAATAAATTTGTAACCTAGCTTTGACTCGAGAGATCTGTAGTAATCTAAAACCCGCTTCTGATTTCTGTTCATTTTGTCGGGGGAACTGGTTCCGCCCCAGCGACCTCTCGCACCCCATGCGAGTGCTCTGCCTATCTGAGCTATCCCCCGTTTTAGTACTTGTATTTTACCATAGAGGTGGTAAAATTGGGGCACAATGGCGAGGACTTCAGGCAATTCGCAAAAGACTTTAGTACAACCCCAAACCGAAACTTCAGCCAAACTCCAATCAATCCGCATGGCCATGGACCAGATAGAGAAGCAGTATGGTCGCGGATCGATAATGCGTTTTGGTGATGTAGCACAGAAGTTTGATATTTCTGTTATTTCGACAGGGTGTTTGCCACTGGATTTAGCTCTCGGAGTCGGTGGTGTACCGCGGGGAAGAATTATTGAGATTTATGGGCCTGAGGCGTCTGGAA
>CAZSQB010000008.1:0-32361 GCA_964608945.1 uncultured Gammaproteobacteria bacterium | reverse complement strand
GGAAGACAGACTTAGGTACTTTGAAGAATATACAAAAACAGTAAAAAAAGAAAAATCTATGCGAGATGAAGCCTTAGATAGCCTTTTTAGAGATATCCTAAAAGAGCAATGGGCCAACAATTTTGCTGCTTGATTTGTATATCAATATTGATATAATCAATATGGAATTTGAAATACGTTTTTACAGGGACGAAAAGGGCAAGAGTCTTATAGAGGAGTTTCTCATAAAGCTTGCAGAAAGTAACAGAGTATTGGTAGTTAAAACTCGAGAAGGTATTGAGAAATTACGGCATAGATCATACCACAAAGAGCCATTATCAAAACATCTTGAAACAGGATTATGGGAGCTAAGAATCAAAGCAGGAACTGATATTTTAAGAATTGTATACACCTTTACTAAGGGACGAATAATTATCCTCTTGCACGTATTTATAAAGAAACAGCAGAAGACATCAGCAGGTGAGCTTGAAATTGCAAGGAAGAGGTTGCAGGAAATAAAAGCAGAGGAGGCAAATTAGTATGAAAAGAAAAAAAGATGATTTAGACAGATTGACAGAGAAATTGTTAAAACAGGACCCTTCTTTAAAAGAGGAGTTTGAGAAGGCTGGTCAGGCCTGGGATATAGCATTCCAAATCTATGATCTGAGAAAGCAAGCTGGGCTGACGCAGACGCAGTTAGCAAAACTTGTTGGTACCAGGCAATCAAATATCGCAAGAATAGAATCTGCTGACTATACAGGGTATACATTAAAAACGCTTGAGAAAGTTACCAAAGCCTTAAAAGCTAGACTTGAGATTAAAATTGTTCCGCAGACAAGTAGTGGAACGGTCCGTGCATAAATAAGAAAATAAAGGAGTATAAACGATGGAACTAACGAGAACGGAAGATAACGAGATATCCGGCGATTGCGATAAGAGTAGAAGCTATGATAATAAGAGAAATGTTTGCCTCCATGCGCTATCTCTTTAAAAATAAATACCAGAAAATAATTATCACCATACTACTCACGATAGCTGCAAAAAGGTATGTGTTGGTTGCGTTCCATTCAATCATGATTTTTCTCCTTTCGCGAATAGGAGGGATAATGTAAGGAAAATTCCTGCCAGCACCAATGATACTCAAAATCGTACAATAAAATCAATAACGCTTTGCGATGGAATAAAGAGTGGTGATATTACCCCAGCAGAAAACCAGGCAACAGAGATATTGCCGAATACCTCAGATATTCTACTAAATTGACTCTTTGATAATCTCGGCCTGATGAGCATGGTCATATCTAGAACTCATTTCAAAACTTCGCTCTTTTGTCATGCTGAACTTGATTCAGCATCTCAAGAGATTTCGAAACGAGTTCGGAATGACAGTTTTTAAATAGCTTCTAGATTAAGAGCTTATTCGACAGGAATCGGAGGTGTTGAAGCTATAATTCCTGGTGGTGTTGTGTCATCAAGAACATCAATAATAACTGTGCTAGGGACAGCGATGTCTGATGGTACAGTGTATTCGACCATGCAGCCATTTTGCGGTACCGTGGGAGTGCATGGTTTATCATATTGATTATCTGTTCTAAACTTAATACCCCAAGAGAAGAGATGTGTTCTGTCCGGCGCAGTAAAGTAAATTCTGTAAGTTATACCTTTCCTCAGCGGACCGTGGGGGGGATCCATACCGTGTGTATATACAGCGTTTCCGTTTATGCTATCGATGTGGGTGATGGTAAAATTAGGATCAGATCTGGGTGGCTCTGGCTCTACCGCAGGAGGAGGCGGCGAAGGATTCGCATCGCCGTTTCGGGGAGCTTTTGGTGCTATAGTGATTTGGGTTCGCTGCCGCTCCAGTTCATTATAGTTCGTGTCTTGCGAATCCGTTTCAAATCCGGGAATTGCGAGTATATCAACGCCTATCACCTCAAGAATGACAACAGAGAAGATAATAAAGAGGAGGCCGATGATGGCAGAGGTGAGTGTCTCGCGTGCGCTCTCTACCTGCTCGGGATTACCCCGCGATGTGACGAGCTTGTAGCCAGCGTACAGGATGAGAAGGAGCGCAATGCCGCCGACAAAGCTGAGGACGATGCCAAGAAGCGTTTCTACAATTGCTTTAGGGTCAACACCCACAACGCCAAAAGCAGTTGGTACAGCAGTGCATTTTACGATCTGGTCCCGCTCGCCTCGTTCGCCTTTGAGCTCCTTGTCTGGAACGTCTCTTGTGTCAATCATTTTGTTTGCCTTGTCTACTCCTATTACGCATGGAGCTTTCCCAGGAGGAAATTCTGTGTCATCATTTCTACACGTTGCTACACAGACTTTTCTCGCATATGCTTGTGTGCCAGGCTGAGGATCAAAGAGAAATATTCTATTTAAAATGAATAAATAATCTCCAAACAGAAGTCCGCCTTGGATCGTTAATGTTGTTACTGGGTCCCAATCTTCAGACCCTGCATAAAACTCCTTGTTAATCATATGTTTGGTATTTTCGTCGCTGCACCCCAGACTGCCGCCTGTATACGATTTTCCTGTACTCAGGCTTTTGATCTGAAGGTAGTAGCAGATAGAGTATTCGGTTGTAAGATTAACTCTTACTTTGTTCTCGAGGCCGCCAATGACGATGTCGAAGTTCTTGTTCGGCGTAATGTCTATTGGCACATCAATATACTCGTGTCCAAATCCGACTGGTTTTACCAGAAATTTAAATGGAGCTGATTCAGTTTTGTTGTCGCTGCAATATGCTTTCATATAAAATTCTCTTTCTTTTCCATCGGTATCAAACGTAACGCCTTCGATAGAGTTGCTGCCGCTATTGGAATAGTCTTCGCCCACTTCGGCTCGACCATCACAGCCCAAGTCGTTGAAGCATCCTCCATTGTCTACGTACCAACGAAAGAGTATATTGCCATCGCTCGGACAGCCCGTTGCTGTTATTTTATACTCCCGTTTTTCGCTATATGGTGATCCTGGCTCAAAGCTTATGGTAACTGGTGGTACTGCTGTCCCTTCTTTTACTTTAAAGATTACTGGCTGGCCGATTTGCTGACTGTCTTTTGTAAGGTATAATCCGCAATCAGGGTTTGTATTACCGGGCTCTGGGTTACAGTCGAAACTAGCAGTATTGATATTGATGTAGTACTTGCATGATGTTGACGCAAACCCAACTACGCCTTCATCCCACGATTGGCCTTTGTCTTTCCCTGCAGACCAGACGCTGCCGTTGAAATCTCTTGGAGCAAAGCAGCTTGAGTTGAGTTGGGGGTAAAACGTAATTGTGTACCACTCAGTTGTCCCAAGAGCGTTTTTTATTGTAAGAGCAAATTTGTTCGCGCCGCTAAAAGATCCCTCAAGTACTGCCTTTACGAATTGTCCAGGGCTTACTTCTTGTGGGGGAGCAGGATCAACGGTGAGCGTCTGAGCAAAAATGACTCGGGGAGGAATCAGAAGAAAAAGAATAGTGGCGAAAGACAACAAGAATACCTTGAGCAATTTTCTTCTCACAAGTTTATAGTAGAAGAAAGGAGAGGAAGAAAGCAAGAGGAGAGGTTAGTTAAGCAGTGTTAACTGGTTGAGGGTACACATCAAAAAAGTTAATAGATGATTGAAAATCTTGCCCATCTGAACCATCTCCCGTGCGGAACCAAATAGCCATGGTTTTTTCCTCACCAGTGGCAGGATTGGCAGCTTTAAAACAATAGATCCGACCATGTATTAAGGGTAGGTTATCTGTTTTTGCGATGCGAATGTCCACAGCGTACGCAGGATTTCCATCAATGGATCTATCGTTGAAGCGTTCAGCGGTCATTTCGCCAAATTCTGGGAAATCACTTAACCGCTCTGCTGGGAACTCGTCATCGTAAACTCGTTTTGGGAATTCTTGTAGCAGTAGCTCCCCGGCTTGTTCAAGAGTCGGACTTTCCTCAGGCGACATGAAAAAGACATCCATTTCTGTTGTGATTCCTTGCTTTTGATTTCCGGTTATCACATAACTTGGGCGACCATGCACGTCAACCACTCCTTGACTTTTCCACTTTTCAGCTGGTATCCACGCGCGAAATGGTGCTGCTGGATCATTAGATTCAATAGGGGAAAAGAAGTCAGGAAGGCCTTCTGGGCGAGTCAGCATTGCGAGGTCAGTGCTTTCTTGAGCAGCTGGGGCAACCGCTGGTTGTGCCGCTGCTTCGGGTGATCTTAATGCGGAAGGCAAAGCTGCGCTTATTGCAGCCCCGATGCCAGCTCGTAATATACCTCTTCGAGTTGTCCGAGTTTGCAGTGTATCATCTGCTTCAGCCATGGCTTCGTGAGAGTGAATCATAATTTCCTCCGATTATACTATCTATCTTATAGTAAGTCAATACTTCGATTTTACTCCCTCAGTATTGATTCTGAGCCTGTCGAAGGAATCAAGTAGGATATAGCTAGATCTGCTATAGCATACCCATTGTAAAAATGCAAGCATTTTTTGTAAGAAAAGGGTAGGACAACTAGTAGAAGGTGGAGAATGGAGGGTGGAAGGTAGAAATTTGAAGGTTGAAAATAGAAGGTAGAAACCCTACAGTAAAGATATGCTGAGAAGCTTTAGGGATCTCGAGGTATATAGGGAAGCCTATGAGCTTGCTCTTGTTGTTAACAAGAATGTCAACAGGCTTCCGGTTTTTGAGCGGAACGACCTGGGATTCCAGATGAGAAAAGCATCAAAATCAGTGCCTGCAAACATTGCTGAAGGATGGGCAAAAAGACGATTTGAAAAGCAATTTAAGGTTCACCTGGATAGTGCAATTGGCTCATCTAACGAAATGGAAGTACATGTAAGTCTGACACGAGACTTAAGCTTTTGGGAAAAGGAATTTTGTGAAGATTTGATGAGAAGATATTTGTTATTGGGAGGGAAATTGGTAAATCTTAGAAATAACTGGAAAACATACTAATTCAATCTTCTACCTTCTATCCTCAAGTATCTATCATCCACTTTCTACCATCTATCGTCTAGCAACGCGGTTTGACACAACCCCCGGCTTCCACGTATGCTAGTAATGAGGTTATTTATGCCGTTAGAAGGTGGGGAAAGTTTAGGAGGATCAGGCGGTAACGCCAGGAGGGCGAATACTGCGCAAGTGGAGAGAGTGGAGCATACTCCAGAGCAGGCGCAGCAGGCACGAGAGATTGGGATAGAGCTTGAGCATGTAAAAAGCAATCGATTGAAAGCGAAATTCCTGCGGTTAATAGAAAGGATAAAGGAGCGTCGATCAGCAGAGTACAGGGCAAAAAAGGAGAAAGATGCAAAAGTAAAAGATCTGGAAGAAGATATTGTCGAGTTTGCTTACGATCCATTAGATGGACTTGAAGAAGGGAACGATACCCTTTACAGAATGCATGCTCGCCAGTCAATACTTAAAGAAGCAAGAAAGCTTGGCGATGATGTAGAAAAACGCGTACTTAAGGCGCTTGCAGAGCATGAAAGACGTCTACAACAAGCTGCACATGGTGTGTCTGCGGAAGAAATAAGCAAAAGCAATGGCCACGCAAAACTCAATCAAGCAGATACAGAAACCACGCTTCATCAAACCCGTATTCCAGATGCAGAACGTCTCAATAGATTCAATGATGTCTTCGCAAATGTTGCATTTACCGATCCAAATTTAGAAAGTCTTCGGCTTTCGTTTGGAGACATGATTGGCCAGGAAGCAGCTGGCCAACAAGTGCAAAATTATCGCCGGGTAACTGCAACTGATGCTCAACGTGCGCTTGAACTGATAGAAAATAGATTGAACCAAGCAGCAGCGCTTAACCCTGCAGATGTGACAGCTGCACGGGGGGTGGCGGGGAGGCTTCGGAATCTCGTGACAGACCTTTTGCATGGCCAAGAAGAGTTACGTATGCAACATGGCCATGAGGCAATTACCGGAGTTACAAACGAGGAAGGACTGCCCCTCAAGTTAATAGATATTGTTTGGAATCGGCGTATGCGAAATAAGGTCTTTGATAATATCTATAAGAACCCTGATAGTAAACCACACGAATTTTGGGATAGGGCTTTTAATATTCTTACCGATGGCCGGATTGAAGAGGATTTTTTCTCATTCCTAAAAGAAACGTTTCGTAGTACGCAGCAAGAGCTTGAGCAGAAATATCCAGGTATTATTGATCTATATTATGAACACCGACAGGAAGATATTGCAAGAAATATATTTGGTGTTCTATCACCCCAACCGCCCACACAAACTAATCAACTAACACCTGATAACAGAAAAGTAATATTTGAAGAGCTTAAAACAGAATTACAAAAAGATCATGATCTCTATATGAGCGAACGGCAAGCGCGCGAAACGCTACACAATGCAAGCTCAATTCTCTATCGGCCTGATGTTCAAGCTGAGCAGCTCTTTAACTTCATTAAGCAATTTAGAGGCGATATAGCAGATTTGGCGCACCGCTTTCACGGTATTCGCCAGATGATGGAGATCTACGAGGACCAGGTCCGTCTTGCCGCGCTCGCGCACGATGGCTATATCCGCCACGAAGATCTGGCAGGGAAGACAATGTCAGAATCGCGAGTGATACAAGGAAACAAAGTAGAAGTATTGCACCGATTAAAAGAAGCAGTTGTTGAAGAGCGATCAAAGAAAATTTTCCATGATCGCTATAAGCGCGGCATGATCTACATGCGGACTGATGATGGAAGACTTGTAGACATGCGCGCTGCCATAGGCGCAGCGGCGCTTGAAGATTGGGAACTACAACGTATTATGACAATTTCCCGGGGCATGATGATTGCCTCGCAGCGACTTATTTCACAATCCGCAGAAAGCAGGTTGACAAAGCCAGGCCAGATTAATCAGCTTTTCTTACAAAATATCCTCTATGTCTACTCTCCGTTCGTTCATTTGCACGCCAAATATTTGTATCCAGGACCCAAGACCAGCAGCTCACTCATCTTTGATCCGAATGTTGAGTACTGGGGACCTGGTGATATATGGATCAAACCTCATCACGTCGCAGCAATGAAGCATGATGCTGATTTTTACAAAAAACATCCGATTGATTTTTTGGAATCACATGATCTGGCCCAGCTCAATATGCAGAATCCCAACCGCGCAGGGGATTTATATACCTGGCTTTCCGGATGGAGGGTAAGCCAGGAGACAAGTTCCAACGAGACCATAACCCGTGACTTTATGCGGCGAGGGCAGCGGCTCATGCTTGAGACAATACTGGAGCAAAATCCTGGCGCTAGTGCTGATTATGCACAATTGCGTCTCGCAGCAAGCTTTCAGAACCCTAGCACAGAGGAGTTTTATACAGCGCATAATAATGTCAACTATACAAACTTTGCAGACGAAAGCCAGCCGCCAACAGAATACGATTTTGCAGTCGTCAACTTATACACTTACCTCAATGGCGGAAGCGGTGTTACCCCAGATAATCGTGCGCAAATGCGAGAACTGAACGGAAGACTCAACGAGTATGCTAAATGGATCGGTACCGGGCTCCGGTTTGAGGGCATGCGTAAGACACTTGACTACCTGTATTCAAGAGATGCAACGAAACGACGCACAGCTGAGGCATTGGTCCAAAACGATGGGCCTGCAATGCAGCTTTTAGGTCATATCGTTGATTTCCAGCCTGACAAAATTTTCCTCAAGTCACGAAAGATTCAGCGCCGTGTCATGCCGCATCTTCGTGAAATATGGCGAAACAGAATCTACACACGGCCAGATGGCACGGCTGTTAACGCCACTGTAGACGGTATTTATAGTGAAGATCGATTCCAGGAGGTTATGCAATCAACAATGAGTGACTTGCAATTTATGCAAGATCTTATTTACCAGAACCGCGAACGAATCATTAAGGCCGGTGGGTCGTTTGATGATATTACGTTTCTTGATCGACAAGGCAATATCCAATTTGATTTAAATCTCATCCTCGAGACGGTGGGGGGCGTTGATCGCATTCCCATGCCGGATCCCACACATGCAAACGGGTTTGATTACCTGCCTGAGCCGCCGCAGGGAACACCAGAGCGTGCGAGATACGATGAATTGCTCGCTGAGCGCCGCGCAATGCGACAGCACATCCAGCAGCAGTTAACCGATGGAACGGTAAAAGAATTTATTCAAGCAATGCAATATGATTGGGATACGAATCAAGGAAGTTATAAAGCGAGTCCTAAGAGCGGGCTATTACATGAGGGCAACCCAACCTATTTTGAGGAGTTTATACGATACAGAGATTACTATCATGGGTTTGTTCTGTGGAGTGGCGATGCGCCGGTTGAAGAATTTCACCATAAAAATCTCGGCGACACCGGAGCATTTACCATGCGTGCCGGAAATAGTATTGATAGCATGAAGGCATCACAAGCATTTGGCGAGCTCATCAAAAATATGTCAAGTATTCAAACAGCAGCAGAAGCAGTTCAACTTCTGGGCCAGATTTATACCAATATTAAAGAATATGATATTGATCTTGCTCAGCAAGTTATAGGCGAGTGGGCAGAGCGGCTTCTTAAGCTCTACGGCGCTGACTGGAAAGCGTGGGCTCCGATAATAGGCGGTATTAATAAATACCTTGGGAAGGATTCATTTATCCAAACCTGGTACGGCAAGCGCATGCCTTCTTGGGAGGCAGTGGAAAAACGGCACCTTCTAGATCTCATAAAAGAAAAAGGTTATATTACTCCTGAAAAATTTAAAGAACTGCTGCCTTTAGCGCGTGCACGCTGGTGGTTTGAGGTCCCGCTTGACAAGGTTAACTATCCGCTCCAGCTTTTGTTGATTGCCGGGTTCATCTATACTATCCAAAAAGGCTTAAGCGATGATGAGCGATAAGAATAAGATAGATACTACTATCAACGAGGAGGCTGTCCACCGCCCGGCCCCGTTGGGAATTCTTGTGATTTCGCTAAGGCATCTGCCGCTGCATGTTGAGATTCGGTTTGCTCCGTTCCACGAATAAACGGCAGCTTATTGACCACAGGTATCATGCGAAGCCCGCTGAGGGTCAAGCCCATCTGTCCTGCAGTCTGCAAAGCGCCGCCACCAGCGCCGCCTGCCGCACGCCTACTGATATTCCCGCCGTATTTGGAAACAGGCGCTGATTTGATCGCGTCACGAAGAATATTTAGCATGTCGGGTGTTATAAAAATAAATCCCACGGCAATAATCATGCTCATGTTATCCGCTATATTCGGGTTGCCAACCAATGGTGGAATAAACGTATTTCCTGTTGGATCGTTTGCAATGCTGATTGCGAGAATCCGGGCGAAAATAAACATAATCGCAGCAGCCGGAAAGACGAGAAGATGCGCCATGAGGTGGCGAAACCACGACCCAAACCCCAAAGAACTTCCTGGTATAAGTCCCATCACAATCCAAAGTGGTGCAATAATGACGTCAAGAATAACCTGAATATATGCCTTTATGAGCAGAAACCAGATTTTAATAAGCGAAATAAGAAGAGATATAAAGAGAATAAGAAATGCCACGAGACCAATCGCATATTTTAAAAAGCCAAAAATGCCGCGTTGGAAACAAGCACCAACATCTCCTCCAATGCCCAAAAACCCGAAGTTGCACTCTCCGTCAGGAGCGCCAAGCCCGATCGCATCCATCAAAGATCTTCCCAAGATATCGCCAATAGTCGTGCCTACGCCCCACGCAAGACCGGAGATACCGTCAAAGCTACCAGCGCAACCAGTCGTATCGCCAAATATGTTATTGACAAAACTGAGGGGATTATCCAAAAGACTATTGGTGACTGCTTCGCCAAAGGTTTGATCACCCGGCTTCTCTGTGCCATTGGCTCGAAGTGCACAGGCAGTATCTTTTTCCGTAAGCGTGTTGACGCTAAAATATGTCCCAACCCACATCAGGTCGACCATGGCCCCTGCGATCGCGTAGGAAAAGGTAATAAGCAGAATACCAACGACGATTTTTGGCAGTTGGTTTTGGATGGTCATGACAGTGCGGGGATCTATTTTTACCCGAAGCATAATTGCAAGGCCGATAATAACAAAGAAGATTACAAGAAGCATATAGGCGACGTTGCGTGTCATGACAAAGAGGCTGAAAAGATACTTAAAGCGACTGAATCCTTCACCTTGACTCGTTTCATTGATTGGTTCTTGCGCGATTGCAGATCTTACTATGCCGAAGTTGCTTGCCAGGTGCGAAACGTACTCTGATGCGCCAAAGGGCTTGGTATAGGTCATGCCAATCATATCTGTCATAAAACCCATAGCACCTCCTGGCTTTGCATAGTCTTGCTTATCAGCTTGTGGGTTAACATAGCCTAATTTTCGCGTTACAGGATCAATGCCTACGCAGCCTTTAACAGGATCGATAGGGTCGATGCCGACAAGCTGGCAGATAACCGCAGCCATGACGTCTTGAAGGACAATCTGCGCGCGGGTGTGGTCATTGCGAGGAACACTTGGGTCGACATGCGAGGAAGAATACGTGCTGGGTGTTGGATAGGTGTAAGGAGCTTGTGCGTTTACTTTTGGTGTCGCAATTCCAATAAGGAACGCTAGAGCGAGCAAGACAAAAAGAGCACGAAATAAAAAAGCGTAGGCAGAACGCATAGCTTATTTAGTGTGCGTGATTTTTCACGAGAAGTCAAGCGGAGGAGGCGGGATTCGAACCCGCGTGAGCTTGCGCTCACGGCATTTCCAGTGCCGCGCCATGGGCCAACTAGGCGACTCCTCCTTATTGACAATTGGTTATTCGTCTTTTCCTATTAGTTTTCTTACCTGACCCCAGACCTTTTTATCCGATGGATACGTAAGGCGATTTGCAACCTCTTCAATTGGCAACCACTCAACTGCCTCCATCTCATCATCATGATCATTAATACTTCCTGAAATGTATTCCATAAGATAGTAATAGACAGTTTTTTTCCGTTTTTCTCCTTCAAAGCTATACCAATACGTTACAGGTTCAAGCTCTTTTCGTATTTTTGCACTGACGCCTGTCTCTTCCTGTACTTCGCGAACCGCTGTCTCTTCTTTTCCCTCACCCTTTTTGGTATCACCAATAATTCCCTTTGGAAAGACCCAGCCATGGTGTTGTGAATGTTGGCACAAAAGTACGACGATTTGTGCCAATCCTGAGTTTATCGAAGGACTGCGTTTTATAACTATTCCGCCTGCGGAAAATTCAAATTTCATAGGTGTAAATAAATGTACGCCTGAAAGGATTCGAACCTTCGACCTCAAGATCCGGAATCTTGCGCTCTATCCAACTGAGCTACAGGCGCATGCGGAAGGGGTGGGATTCGAACCCACGGTGACATTGCTGCCACGCCGCTTTTCGAAAGCGGTACCGTATGACCACTTGGTTACCCTTCCAAGCATTGTGCGTGCCCGAGAGGAATCGAACCTCCAACCGCCAGGACCGCAACCTGGTGTTCTATCCATTGAACTACGGGCACAAACTTACTTTCTGATTAGGCTCTTTAATAAATCTCGGCCTTTTCCGGTTTTTAAAAACTCTTCTCTCCTCATTGCTTCTGCTCTTGTAATATGTTCCTCTTTCCATATCAGCTCGAATGGTTTCGTTAGCTTTGTATACCTACTTCTACCTGAATTATGATCTGCCAATCTCTGTTCAATATTATCTGTTGATCCTGTATATAGCCTATTATTTTTGAGACTCCTCAAAACGTACACATAATACATAATACTTCCGACCTGTCGCCTCAGGCGACCGCTCTATCCAACTGAGCTACAGGCGCATAGAAACTAGACGGTAGATAATGGAGGATAGAAAATGGATGTAGAATATAGAAGATTGAAGATGGAAAAAAGCTGACTCTACCCTCATCATCTATTGTCTGGTGTATAGGCTGTATTGTATCGCATTGACCGTGGAGAGGCAACTTAACTGTTGCGAGGAGAAGTTTTTTCAAGTGGGAACGTTTTACTGAGCCAATCGCCTGATTTGTCCATAAATGTTGGCTTGATATATTCTCGGTATGGAAGATACGGTAAAAGCACTGCTTTTATATGCTCTTTATGCATTTCGCCTAGTACCAATGTTAGTTCGCCAGGATAAAAAGAACGTGTCCGAACATGCAATACTTCTACTCCATGCACTCTCCTGAAGTAAAAATCATACAACTCTTGCCACAAGAAAACATGATCCTCAATGCGTATTCCTTCAGTCGTGATTTTATAGTGGAAATCATGTGGCGCGACTGCATTGAGCGCATAACAGACAAAGACAAATGCTCCGACAAGAAGTATAAGCATATACTCTCGGAACAAAAGCAGGATTACGATAACCAAAGCGGCAATGATGATGATATTTAGAAAATACTCTCTTCCGCGTCTCTTAAATGGTCGTCCAGCTGCTGCCCAGGAAAGAAGCGTTCTCACTTCATGGTGCCCTGGATGTACAGAGGTTGATTCATCAAATGTTTTTTTCGCTCCGCCTATTTCTTGGTGCGGCTTAACGTGTTCTTTTTCTTCAGGGTTTTTATGTTGGGCAGTATCTTGTGGCATACTTTTACTCTATACTATCGTCCTCACGCTCGTCAAGGAAAGGGTTTTTTGCTACAATAAAGAGCCTGGAGAGGTGCTGGAGCGGTTGAACAGGTTGGTCTTGAAAACCAATAAGGGCGCAAGCTCTTCGTGGGTTCGAATCCCACCCTCTCCGCAGGTCAAGAAAGCAGGAAGAATATTCCAAGTAAAACAAAGACAGCACCACTTATTCGCGAAATGAGGGTTCTATTTATTTTCTTTGATAGCACGTTGCCTACATAGATTGCAAGAATAGAGAGCAAAGTCAGCGCAAGCATGACGCCTATAAAGACAAAAACTACACTATATTGCGTCGCAAAGATCGCCGAGGCTATTTGTGTCTTATCGCCCCATTCTGATAAAAAGACGACCAGAAATCCCGATACGAAAGCGCTCTTTTTTGTCTGTCGTTCATGATCCTCTTCATGGCTGCTTCTAAACGCTAGAAAGCCAAAAAGAATAAATGCGAGGCCAGAAATAATTTTCAACACATCATGGGGGATGACGTTTGTCAACCATGACCCGATCAGTATTGCCAATCCATCAACGAGAGCAAATGCCAGCACAGTACCAAGTAGTAGCTGTATATGGTGTTTGGACTTTGTGGCAAGAAGAAGAATAGCAAGCTGACTTTTATCAAAAAACTCAGCCGCAAGAATAGTGAAAAAAGGAATAAAAACACTAACTAACATTGTTATAGTTTAAAAAATGTCCCGACGATAAAGGCAATAGACGCTGATACGCCACCGATGAGCACAATTTCAAAAACCGAGCGGAAAATATTTTCTGCAGTCACTCGCCAACGAAGGAGACCTAGTAGTACGAGTGCTGAAAGCGTCGCGATTGCAGAATAGAAAAAAACCTTAGGATTGTTACCAAGGGCGATGTAGGGAATAAGCGGGATAAATCCAAAGACAAGAAAAGCAAAGAATGTTGCAAGGCCAGTCAGGACGGGATTTTCTTTTGTTGGGTCAGGCAGTTCCAGTTCATCATGCATCATAAAGGAAAGCCAATAAGATTCGTTGGTGGCGTAGAGTTTTATGAGTTGTTTGGCTTGTTGTTTGCTAAATCCTTTCTGCTCTAAAATCTCCATGGTCTCTTCTTTCTCAGATTCAGGGTGATTGCGGATTTCATAGAGCTCTTTTTTCTGATGCTTTCTATATACATCTTTCTCAGATCGCAATGAAAGAAAATTCCCAAGCCCCATTGATGCGCCATCTGCGAAGAGGTTGGCAAGACCGAAAAGCAGGACCGTGAGCATGGGATAGGCAGGCATACCCGATGCCGCTTGTGCGCCTGTAAACCCCGCAACAACAGCAAACGTCGTGACAATACCGTCATTGCCGCCATAGACAATCTCTTTTAAGTAGGTCTGGAAAGGAGACATATGATGCTCTTTTGCTAAATGTTCTTGTAAAGAAGATTCTTTGTCCACAGTCATATTGTACTACAAATTTTTCCTTGTGATTAACCTCTTGATTAATCACATGGTTTAGTTTATGCTAGAAACATATGAGAACCCAAACTATTTCTGTTGACAATTTGCGTCGCAATTTTGGTTCGATAAAAAAGAAACTGCCATTTGTTGCGTTTATTGTAACTGATCGAGGAAAGCCAATTGCACAAGTGAGCGCGGCTCCTGAGATAAAACAGGAAATGATGGAAAAAACATTCGGTGCATGGAAAGGGACAGAACTTGATGATGACATGCTATGGAAAGAAGTGCTAGAAAAGAAATCACGTAAAAGGGCTGTAAGTTTATGAAGTCCTACCTCATCGAAACCTCAGTTATCATTGACTATCTCAAAGGGAAAGAACAAGCAAAGATACTAGTCGATTCACTCAAAGGTCATTTGACCTCAAGCTACTTTTGTCTTGCCGAACTATATGAAGGGATAAGAAGAGTAAAAGAACATAAAACACATGAACAGGCAGCGCTTATGTATTTTCATAGCTTGAGAATAGTATATGGTCTTGATATGCAGATTGCTAAGAAATTTGGAGAACTACGGGCGAGACTAAAAAAGCATGGGGCAGTGATAGAAGATATTGACCTTTTCCTTGCCGCAACGTGTCTTGTGTATGACCTGACTCTCGTTACGTTTAATAAGCGCCATTTCTCCCACGTTGAGGAATTAGAAATATTATAACATCTCCTTATTCATGATGTCCGTTCTGCTATGGTAGAAAATAAGAGAGTTTGGTTGTATAATGTGCAGGCACTGGGAGGGTTGCTAGAGTGGTAATAGAGCGGCTTGCTAAGCCGTGGCGGTGAATAATCGCCCACAGGTTCGAATCCTGTACCCTCCGCCTTCGCTTCGCCATAGCGAAGTGGGATTTGCTACACTGAGCCTATGGGGCTTTTGGATTTTATTTTCCCCAAACGCTGCGTAGCGTGTAAGTCATTTGGCTCATATCTATGTGCAGATTGCTTTTCCTTCCTCTCGTTTAGCCAAGGAGGCTTTTGCCTTATCTGTAACAAAGCTTCAATCGATAGTCTTACGCATCCAGGATGCCACACGAGATACGCAATCGATGGCGCATTTGCCAGTCTTGTCTACGCGGGCGTGATGAAGCGGCTGGTGTACACGTTTAAATACAAACCTTACCTCACGGACCTCCAGTCCGTGCTCATCGATCTATTTTATGAGGGCATAATCCAGAACGAAACATTTCACAAAGTTGTTAATAAGAAAGCGCTCTTTGTTCCAATTCCTCTTTTCAGCGCAAAGCTACGTAGTAGGGGATATAATCAGGCAGAAATACTAAGTACAAGATTAGCAAAAAGACTCGGGCTGACGAGCGCAAATCTGTTGCAAAGAACTCGCAACACATCCTCACAATTTCGCCTTTCACGAAAAGAACGGCAAGAAAATATATCACGCGCATTCAGCCCAATCTCTAAAAATAGAGTACAAATAGAAGGCAAAGAACTATTCCTAGTTGATGACGTCGTAACATCAGGCGCAACACTCGTTGAAGCAGCAAAGGTATTAAAAAGAGGAGGAGCAAAAGCGGTTTTCGGCCTCGCACTCGCCCACGGGCAATAAAAACCCCGCTTGGTAGCGGGGGTTTTGTGTGTGGAGATGTGGAGCAGTGAACTCCAGTCCGAAAAATACTTTCAAAAACATCTACAAGCGTAGTCAATTATTTAATTGTCGTGTTATACGTTTCCAATTGACAGGATTGAATAACACCAAGGTTTGAAAAAACACTATAGATCAAACCATCTTCTATAGCTTTTTCTCAACTGTATTTATGCCCATGCTGTCCCGTTGAGAAAAGACGAACATGAACAGGTATTTACCTTTTAAGCAACTGCTAATGCAGGTGCCACTGGGGCATTTACCCCATCAATTGCCTTGAGGGCAAATTGACGGATGCTACGCATAGCGTCAGCATTTATTTTTTGATTCTGTTTTACGACTGGTAATCAAAGTCGGCTTGCAGTTTTTAAAGAGCAATATTCCGTCGAATCAATGCATCCCCAGAAAGAATTTCAACTACCTGGAATTCTTGTTGCGAATATCAATTCTTCAGTTTACAAAGAGCGTTTATCTTGCAGTTCTGCTTCTGTGTCTCGTTCTATATCTTTTCGTTTTAAAGCCTCTTTTTTCTCAAACTGCTTTTTTGGCTTTCCCAAGGCTAATTCAGTCTTGATCAAACGATGTGTATTATACAACGAAATAGGCACAATTGTCAACTTTTCGCTATCAATCTTGCTCTTTAGCGAGATGATCTCCTTCTTGTGAAGAAGAAGCTTTCGGGTACGCTTCTGGTCATAACCTTCGGGTCTTGCAAATTGGTAAGGATAAATTTTGGCATTTACCAGATACGCCTCGCTGCCTATGATCCTGACGAAGCTACCGGTTAGATCGGCATGACCGAGCCTGACCGCCTTAACCTCATGGCCGTAAAGATTAATCCCAGCCTCAAACCTGTCTAGTAATTGATAGTCAAAGAATGCTTTTTTATTCGTAATCTTCATGACTGTATCATACTGAAAGAGGGAGAAAATGTAAATTCAGTACTACTCTAGGGAGAGCACGTAGATTTTGTTACTTTGGAGAATATAGGCTTTTTTGTCTTTCTCGACGATTTCTATCTCTTTTGCGTCGCGAAGAACACTTGCCTGATACTGTCCAAGAACTGAGCCTGTTTTGCTTATTTTGACGATTCGGTTATTGCCGTTGTCCAATACATAGATATTATCCATATCCGCATTTGTCACGACGCGGGTTGGAGAAGAGAAGGGTTTTGACAGTCCATTGACTGAAAAAGATTCTGATTCGCCGCGCGTATATTTTTTGACATTGCCATCCTTCATCAGGATATAGACTGATGCGTCAATTGCGAGATTGGCTGCCTGCGAAAGGTCTGGCTTGTCTTTTGTAAAATAATTATTTTTTCCATAGCCATCAGATCCTGCGACGAATTTAATAACACCTTCTTTGCCATCAAGCACATAGAGGTTACTGCCAAATGGTGCGATGCCACGAGCGTCTGACCAGCTGTCCTCATTTTTGATGAGCGATTTTTTATCTGCCGACCCTTTATCAATTCTCAAAACTTCCTTATCCGTAAGAACATAGATATTTTTTTCATCCTGTGAGATAGCAGTTGCGGCGTGTTTTTTGGCGGCAGCAAGCAGCGGACTTTTATCATCTGAAACTTCTGTTGCTGATTTCATAGTCGTACTATCGTCTTCGCCTGAGAGCTGCGAATTTACTTTCGAGAGAAGCTCATCGATGCGGGTTCTCTCATCAGAACCTGATTTAAATTTATCTTTATTATCCTCAAGTGTTTTTTTGGCTTTTTTCAAATCGTCTTGGGCGAGGGACTGGTTAAGCGTCATAAGCCCCATGCCTTCGTCATATGCTTTTTGCGCTTTTGGGTAGACTTCATTAAAAAGAGCTTTTGTTTTGCTATTTTCTGCATTTTGTATCGTGAGGTAAATGCTGCCAGCCAAAACAACGAGAATAATAATGGCGATACTTAAAAAAACTTTGCGCTTATGAGAAAATCCTCCAAGTCTGAGGTGGGGGAATTTTGGGAGAGACGGGAGGGCGAGTCGTCGCTTTTCTTCTCGCGGCACTTCCGTCTCCTCCTTGCCCCTCGGGGTGAACCCTCGGGGTGAACCCTCCGTAGCTTTCTTGCCATCCATAGCTTTAGCGACGGATGGAGCGTCGGCGGGTGTCTCCTTCATCCCCTCCAATACTTCCTCTTCATCCTCTCTTACTTCTTCTTTACCGCTGTAGCTTAAAAAGAGTGCAGTTGCGCCGCCGTCTTCAGCGCCATGAACAAGCGGAGAAAGCGCCTCAGTCATTTCGTGAACGTCTGAGAGACCTAACGCTTCTGATAGTTTTTCCTGAGAAACGAGAGCGGTAAAGGGTTTGGTTTTTAAGACAATGACATCGCTGGGCTGTAAATACCCGGAAGCGCTCATGATACTATGCTCTTCTTGATTCTGCTGTTTTGCCTCAAGGAGATTGCCGCGCGCTTCTCCACGCTTCATAAGAACAGCGCCGGTACCAAGGAGAAAAAGATACAGGACATGATCTTTGATATATGCAACACAAAACGAAACATCAACAGCAAGAGGAATTTCTTTTGCAGCATTCGCGATTGCTTCTTTAATTGTGGTTAATGTTTTTTCCTCAAGCGAGAAAAATTCAGCTTCAAAGGTATTAAAAAATGCCTTCCCAAGCACGTTGAGCGATCGTTCTTCATCTGACCCCTCATGTGTTAAGGAGAGAACCGCGAAGAGGTTACCCGCGTGATAGGCCTGTGACCACGCAGAATCAGTAGGGGTTGCAACAATTTTTCCAAAAACGAAGTGATGGCTGGGCATTGATTATAGTATAACAAGGCTTAGGAAAAAAAGCGAAAGAGAAGCAATAAAATAGGCAACTGCCAGGCCCTGAACAATTGGGGAGGCTTTTGCCTCTCCCACAAAGACGAGTCTGTTGAGTGATCGAATATTGGTTAAGACCACAAACACCATGATGACAAAGAGAAATAGGAAAATGGCGATGGCAACCTTGATGACAAGGTCAAATTGGAAATCAGTAAAAAAGGTAAGTAATTGATCAGGCATATATTTATCCTTCTAAAAGACCAGTTATGATATCGCTTGCTGTGCTAAGCTTCGGTACTGACAGAAATTCAATATTCTGTTTCATCCCTTGTGTTTGCATATAGATATCGCCAAAATTGAAAAAACTTTGGAGAAAACCACGCTGCTCGTAGTCGATATGTACGATATCTTGAATCGTTGCCGAAGCCACATTCCGGTTGGTAATCCCATTTAAGTCAATATCAACGACTCGAAGGTTTGTGACAATCCCGACGTTATAAAACCAAGCGGTAAGTTGCAAAATCGCGTAGCCAATGGTTGCGAGATAGTAAAACCCAAGCCCGATCACCCAATATGGCGAAAGTATAAACTCATTACCGACAAACGAGAGAATAAGAGGGAGAAAAAAAGGGACAATAAGAAGTGCGAGAGTGGTTGCTACCCAGGGAACATTTGTGACAAGGTGGCGGCGTAAAAAGAGAATGATTTCTTCGTCCTCTTCCTGGTTTTCAAAAGTAATGCCTTTTGGATTTCTGCAAAAGGTCGTCAGTAAACCCATTTTGTCTGAGGAATTGTTTTGCACGTCTTTCTTTTTCGATTTTGTCCTAGGCGTAGATGGCGTATCTGCTACGAATAGATCAGGCATGGCTCTCCTTACAGTCGAGAATAACTCAATACTACCAATTTCAAATATCAAATTGCAAATAAATCATTCTTGGAAATTAGAAATTGGATATTGGAAATTTGAAATTTTTACTTCTTCTCAATATTAAAGAATGCAAACCCACTCTGGGGGATAGAGAGAAACCCTGGCGCGCGAAGATTAAAGGCTGTTTTGAAATTCTTGCCATTGAGACTCCTCTCTCCTTTATCGGTCTGGAAAACAACTTCATTGGTTGTTCCATTCCCAAGGGATACAGAGACGCCTGATACCGCTGAAATACCGCCGCCATAACTTTCTGAAACCGAACGGAGCTCATCTATGCTATATGGGTTGCCGCCCCAGCAGGATGTTGTGGGCGGCGTGACTCGTCCGGTGTCAGCGCCACCACCACTCCCGTAGAGAATAAAGTAGGCATTGATCAAATCAGCCATATCTCCGCTTGAAAGCCAAGGATTACTCCTGCCACACTTATCAGATGAGGAGCTGTAGCCTTTGGTGTACCAGGCTTTATAAAGCCACGGAGATCCTCCTATCTTGTCATACGTTTTTTCAATGAAATCTCCTCCTCCGTTGCCGTCGGTCGTATCCCAGCCGATTGGCGATGCAAAGCCGCCGTGTGTTGAGGCATAGTAGGTGACGACATCTTCTAATACCTGGCCACGGGTTGCGTCAACTGCCTGTCTCCATGCCTCAGGTGGATTTGCCGCTTTGCCGTCGTTATATACCTGACACGCCTCAGTCGTGCAGATCTCACGTCCTTCAGTTTTATAGCGGTACGCATAGGTTCGTGCGGCAATAGCCTGTGCCTTAAGCGCCTCAGGATGCCAGGCGGATGGCATTTCAGCGATCCCCAAAAGATACTTTCCCTCAAAATCCATTTCGCCGAATCCTGCTGCTTTAATTGTTCCTCCTGTATCCTTGCCGACAGGCTCTTTACCATAATAAGCCTTAAGAATCGTTTTATGGTCTTGCCCAGATTGCGCTCTACCGCGGGCGCCGTATTGGCTCATGCCATTTCGGTGTGTGAAAGCACCAAAGGAGAAGGCAGCAAATGAGCCGCTCGGCGCTGCCTCGCGAAAGCCTTTAATTGAGGCATTATAGTCATCAGCCAAGTCGCTATCGCCGATTGTTGCTGTGAATGTTCCAGATCTGGCATTTAAAATCTCATTTTGCTTTGCCGATAACGCTGCGAGTTTGGTGGATACCTCTTGCTGATACGCTTTTGCTCCTTTCACAACGTCGTCTAGCTTTTGACTTTGCTCATCAAGGCTTGCTTTAATTGTCACAAGTCTCGTCTGCTCGCTTTGTAGTTTTTCCTTTTTCCCTTCAAGGTCGATGATGGATAACGCGAGATTTGTGATAACTTGTTTGTCTTGATCTGTTGCTGCGCGTTGGTAGGCAAGGCTCTGGAGGACATCAGACACATTTGAGGACGAGAAGAACAGTACCAGCGGGGAATGTTGGTAGTTTCTTATATAAAAATTGCGTACTGAAAGATTTAAAGCCTCTTGTTTTTCTTCCATTGTCGCGTATCCTTTCTCAATATCTTTTTTCTTAACAACAATATCCTGTTCAATAACAATCACATGGTTTTTGATGCCGTCAATTTGCTTTCTCAAGCTAGTAAGCTGTGACTCAAGCGGTTTGGTTGCTGCGACAGAATCATTCAACGCTTTCGTTAAATCATCGATTTGCTTCGTAATTGTATCTAGCTCGTCCTCAGCCCGCGCGAACGGTACGGCAATGAAAAGGGAAGAAAGAAATAGTACCAACGGAAGAATGAGCAGACGCTTTTGCATAACAAACAAGGACTACTATTATATCAGATTTTTTTCCTGCTTTACCTTAATAAATAAATGTGTTATAGTCTTAGGCAATTCTCTGCCCCACGTAGTTTTATGGAAGAGCAACCCAACTTTTCCAATATCGGTTCAACATTCACCAAAACATCACGGCGTCCTCGCATGATTGTTTTTGTCCTCCTTTTTCTTGCAATCCTTGGCGTGTCAATCTATTTTGGCTCATCCTTTTTAGGAAGTAACGAACAGAAAGACGATATCTCGCCAACGCCGATGCCAACGAGTACGCCGATGCCAACTGACACGCCAACGCCAAGCGTCAGCCCGACTGGAGAGGACGAGAAAGAGACGCCCACCCCGACCAAGCGACCAACGAAACCAACCAGTGCGTCTGACCTTGATCGTTCAAGCTTGAGTATTAGCGTACAAAATGGGAGTGGGACAAAAGGCGTTGCAGCGGAAATGGCGACATTCTTAAAAGATCTTGGGTATTCGATAGCAGCAACCGGAAACGCAGACAATTTTGATTACCAAAATGTCACGATTAAGCTTAAAAGCGCACAAGCCAAGTATCTATCCCAGCTGAAAAAAGATCTCGCGGGGAGCTACGCGGTTGGCTCTGCCACCTCAGATCTGAGTGCGAGTGAATCAGCAGATGCAGTTGTTATCATCGGAAAGTAGTACAATAGATATGCTATGCGCTATGATGTTGTAACTGTCGGCAACGCTCTTTTTGACATCCTCTTTACCCTAAAAGACCATGACGAATTCTATACACTCAATCAGAATGACCAAACGCTTCGCATAAAAATAGGTGAAAAAATCTCCGCCCAGACCGTAACGCTTTCAACAGGAGGAGGAGCGTGTCGCATTGGTATTGCGCTTTCCCGGCTTGGGGCAAAAACAGCTGTTTTTGCGGCAGTCGGGCAAGATGCCCTCGCGCAAAGTATAGTCTCAGTACTGGTTGAGGAAAACGTAGAGACTTCCCATATCCAAAGGACACTACCCACAACGTCTCTTGCAATGGGGCTCAGTTGCCAGAGCGAGCGAACGCTTTTTACCCATCATGCAGAGGGGCAGCCGGACTTTGATTTTACTGGAGTGGCAACTGCCTGGGTGTATCTTGCCGCATTGGGCGGAGAGTGGGAGAAAGGACACGAGCAGGTTCTCAGATACGTAAAGGCGAATAATTTGAAATTGGCCTTTAATCCTGGGGCATCACAATTCGCAAAAGGAACAAAAAGTTTTTTACCAACGCTTGCACAAACAGACATACTATTTGTCAATAAACAAGAAGCAGGAAGAATCGTTGAGAAGAAAATAGACAATATCGGAGCATTGCTCAAAGCGCTTCAGGAGCTTGGGCCAAAGCAGGTTGTGATAACTGATGGCAAGAGCGGGTCATTTGGTATTGATACGGAGAGAAGCATGTACAAACTGCCAATCATGGATGAGCCTGTCGTTGAAAAAACCGGTGCAGGTGATGCGTATGCCGCAGGAGTTCTCTTTGCTCTTATTAACAATCAGCCGCTCCCTGTTGCTATGCAGTGGGGAACCGTATTGGCAGCCTCAGTTGTTTCGAAAATTGGCGGGCACCACGGTTTGTTGAGCGCTTCGGAGCTTGAGGAAATGGTAAAAAAGCCATCTTTGCCACAAATAGAGCCATTGCATACCTGATACAATACGGAAATCTTATGAAAGTCTATCTTGGAACAGATCATGCAGGCTTCAAGCTTAAAGAGAGCATCAAGGCATTCTTGCAACAAGAAGGGCATGACGTAGTGGATGAAGGAGCATTGCTGTTTGACAAAACTGATGATTACCCAGATTTTATTGCCAAAGCAGCACGAAGCGTTGCCGCAAATCCAGGCTCTTTTGGTATTGTCTTTGGCAAATCAGGGGCTGGGGAGGCAATCGTCGCAAACAAGATAAAAGGTATCCGTGCTGTCCTCTGTTTCAAACCCGAAAACGCGCGTCTTGCCAGAGAGCATAACGATGCAAATGTCTTGTCTCTTGGAGAAGGTTTTACACAGCCAAAAGAAGCAGAGGAGATAGTAAAGACATTTTTGGAAACACCGTTTTCAGGAGAAGAAAGGCACAGAAGAAGGATAGAGAAGATAAAAGCCATAGAAGAAGGCAAAAGTTGGAAGTCAAAATTCAAAAATATCCTTCGATCCTGAAGTCCTCAGGACTGAAGGGCAAGTAAAAATTAAAAAGTTAGGAACTAAAATACTTTTGACTTTTGCATTTTGACTTTTGAGTTACGTTTATGTGTGATATATTGGCTGGCATTTTAGAACAAGACTGGGACAAGATTGAAGAACGAATCAAAATCGTCAAGCCCTTTACCAAAGCAATCCACGTCGATTTGCTTGATGGGAAATTTGCTCCTAACGCTTCTTTTTTGGATCCGGCACCATTTGCAAAATATGCGAGCGATGTGTTTTTAGAGCTCCATATGATGGTTGAGGAGCCAATAAAGCACCTTAAGCGATTTGCCATAGCAGGATTTCGCCGTTTTGTCGCACAGGTTGAGATGATGACAGATCAGGCAGATTTTGTCGCAGAAGCGCAAAGGCTTGGAGAGGTAGTGTTGGCAGTTGATGCGTCAACAAGTATAGATAGGATACGGGTACCATATATTGACCTTGATGGACTTTTGGTTATGACAGTCAAAGCAGGCTTTTCAGGGCAAGCATTCATGCCTGAAAATTTGGAAAAAGTAAAAAAGCTGCGGCAAAAAACTACGCTTCCGATTGAGATTGACGGCGGCGTCAATGATACTTATCTTAAAGAAGCGCTCAGAGCGGGTGCAAATCGATTTGTTGCGACGAGTTTCTTGTTTCGTTCAGAATCGCCAGCAAAGCAGTACAACATACTAAAAAAAACCTGCGAAAACTCCTCTAGTAACTCCGTCTAATTTGAATCCTCACCGGTGTTGGCGAAACACCACACGCTACAGAATTCTCCGTTCCCTTGAGGAAATACTCCATCCTGCCAAGACAGGGTTTTTGCACAATATCTTCGGGCACGGCAACTTTTCGCTCAGGAGTTTTCTCAACCAGCGATGCCATAATCCGATGCCAAATAGGTGCGGCACCAGTAATACCAGAAGCAAGGGATGGACTCATGGGAGTATTATCATTATTCCCGACCCAGACAGTCACAACGTATTTGTCAGTATAGCCAATGGTCCAATTGTCGCGTTTGTTGTCTGTTGTTCCTGTTTTTACCGCTACGGTATGTCCTGAGATAGCGAGCGGCGAGTTCACGCCAAAGACAGCAGATCGGGTTTTTGTGTCTGAGAGGATGTCAGTAACGATAAATGCAATCCCTTCACGAAGCACGCGGCGACCTTTGTTACCATCTTTTTGTTCGAGAACATTGCCTTTATAGTCTGTAATTTTCAGAATAGGATTTATATCTTGTCGTACGCCGCCGTTTGCGAGCGTTCCATACACGGTTGCCATGTCAGTCATGGTTACCTCCGCAGCGCCTAGAGTAACGGCGAGGCCATAGTTATTTGGATTTTCCCATCGAGTTATTCCCATGTCTTTGCCCATATTTATCATTGCAGGAATGCCGATTTGATTAAGCGTCTTAACAGCCGGGATATTAAGGGAGTTGGCGAGGGCAAATCGAAGCGGGACTGGGCCTCGGTATCTTCCGTCATAATTAACAGGCGAGTACGGGGTTGATCCGGTAATAGTATAGGTAATTGGTGTATCCTGGATAACTGTCGCTGCTGTCATCCCACGAGAAAGGGCTGCGCTGTAGGTAACAGGTTTGATAGCTGATCCGGGTTGCCTATCTGAGGTTGTGACGTTGACGTTCCCGCCATCTCTATCACCGTAATCCTTGCTACCGACCATAGCCAATACCTCGCCTGTTTGGGGATTTGTCACAAGCGCAGCGCCATTGGTGAGGTTGAGGTACGCTTCTTTTGCTACTTCCTCGCGGACCACCTTTTGTGCCATTTGATGCATCTTTAAATCGAGACTGGTGACTACCTGAAGTCCTCCACGCTCAACCATCGCCAAGCCATAGCGCTTGGTCAAAAGGTCTTTGATATACGCGACAAAATGCGGCGCATAGATTGCGGTTTGCTGGGAGCGAAAGTTAAGCGGTTGCTTGAGCGCATCATTTGCCTGTTTTCTTGTTATATAGCCTAGAAAAACCATGCGATTGAGTACTTCTTTTTGCCGTTTTTCCCAAAGCCTTGGGTATTGTCCGTAGGGAGAGTAGGTACTTGGCGCAGCGGTGATGCCTGCCAAGAATGCGCTCTCAGAAAGCGTTAACTCCTTGACCTTTTTGCCAAAGTACGCCTCAGATGCTGCCTCAACGCCCCAGGCTGTCCCCCCATACGGCACTTGGTTAAAATACATTTCAAGTATTTGACCTTTTGTGTAGAGGCGTTCTGCCCAGAACGCAAGCGCTATTTCTTTTGTTTTTCTAATGACTGAAGGTTCGGGAGTAAGGAGCGAGGATTTGATCAATTGCTGTGTGATTGTTGACCCGCCCTGGAAGCTTTTTCCTATAGTATTCTCCCGGAGCGCTCGTATGATTGAAGTAACGTCAAAACCAGGGTGTTTATAAAAATTCTTATCCTCGATCGCGAGCGTCGCATGCTGCATGTGCTTTGGGACATCGGAGAGTAATACAAGCGTTCTATTTTGTGTTGCATACATTTGGTACAGCAAAACACCGTTTCTGTCATAAATTTTTGTCGTTTGGTTTGGGAATCGTGTTGTTAGTTCTCGTGGGCTTGGAAGATCAAATAAGAAAAGCACCATCGCAAGGGGAATAAATAAAAAGATAAACGAGAAAACAGCTCCAATAAGAAAATAGCGAAGCTTTGCCCCAAGCGTCAAGAGTGATGGCGTGAGCAGTCGTTTTCTCCCTCTTTTTTCCCTCCGTTTTAAAGACGCGCGGGTTGCTTTTTTTCGCAGGCGTCTTAAGGAAGAGAACGAGGTAGACAGCCAGTTAGACAGGGAGAGGAGGATTATGCATGCAATATAGGCAATCCGTAGCAGCAATTCCATAAGATACGACCGATTGGACCTAGTAAATCGTCACGATTATACTAAAGGACTAAAGGGTTGAAAAGAGAGAAAAAAATAAAATCAATTACGGTGTGATGCTCGGGGTTGGTCGTGGGCAGGAAACGCAGTACCGATTGCCCAGTGGATCAATCATGATGGTTTCTTCTTTTTCCTCAACGTTATCAGTTTGACCCGGCTTTGCCAAATCATGCGTACCTTTATCGACAAACACTTTTTGCCGCTCAAGCTTGATACTTTTAGGCGTTACTCCCTTAAGGAGGTACTCAGCGCGGGTTTGGCAGCGGTCAGGGCTCCCTTCGGCCGGAGCAATTTGCCCTGTTGGGACGCAGACTTGCCGTTGTACCACGTCGACTGGTTGCTTAAGCGCTGCGACTGTTTTTCCGTCGAGCATATGAGCCATAAGTACATGCCAAATGGGCGCAGCGCCTGTCACGCCTGAGACAATACCGCTCATTGGCGTATGGTCATTGTTGCCAACCCATGAGGCGACTAAAACATTTGATGTATACCCAATCGTCCAGTTGTCGCGATAGTCATTGGTCGTTCCTGTTTTGACAGAGACTGTTTTACCAGGTATCCGAAGGGCAGAGTTTGCTCCAAACGCTTCTGTCCGTGCGGCATTGTCCTGTAAGATATGGGAGATGATAAATGCTACTCCGGCAGGCAGCACTTTTTTGCCGAAAATCGGACTTGCCGGTGGTTTATATTCCTCAAGAACGCGGCCGTGCCTGTCAGTAACTTTGAGGATTGGGTGGAGGTCTATTCGATACCCTTGATTGGCAAAAACGCCAAATGCCGTTGCCATATCAAGCATCGTTACCTCACCGCCGCCAAGCGTTAATGATAACCCATACTGATCAGGATTTTTAAAAGTACTAATACCCATGGCGCTTGCTGTAGCGATCATTGCTTCAACAGTGTTAAATTTCAGCATCTGCACTGCTGGGATATTGAGGGAATTGGCGAGCGCTTGTCGCATCTGGACAACACCCCTGAATTTCCCATCATAGTTTTTCGGGCAGTAAGGTGGGTTTCCGGGAGAGGGGAAACAGACTGGTTGATCAATAAAAGGTGAGGCTGCTGTATAGCCTTTGATAAGCCCGACAGCGTAATTTATTGGTTTTATTGAAGAGCCTGGTTGTAAGTTCGCGAGCGTCACATTGACGTTGCCATCTGTCTTTGTATCAAAGTACCCTCGACTTCCGACCATCGCCAAAATCTCACCAGTTGCCGGGTTGGTGATAAGCGCTGCGCCATTTGAGACCTTGTAGCTCTTGAGTTTTGCGACTTCTGCGGCGACTGACGCTTGTGCGTATTCCTGTATCGGTAGATCAAGGCTTGTTTTTACCGTTAGTCCTCCTTGTTCAACAGCTTTTGTGCCATATCGTTTGGCTAAAAGCTCTTTGACATACAACACAAAATGGGGAGCAAGAATACTGTTTGAGAATTTTTGGTATTTTATCTCCTGGTCGAATGCTTCTTTTTCTTCGATTTTGGTAATGTAGCCTTGATCTCGCATTCTGTGAATGATCAGTTCCTGACGCTGTTTGGCAAGCTCTGGGCGCGAGCCAAACGGCGAGTAGATTGATGGCGCTTCAGGAAGCCCTGCGATCAGCGCTGCCTCAGCTACGGTGATGTCTTTTATTGGTTTGCCAAAGTATGTTTGTGCTGCTGCCTCAACGCCATATGCTGTGCCGCCATAAGGGACTTGGTTGAGGTACATCTCAAGGATTTGCTCTTTTGAGTAGAGGAGTTCTGTGGCAAACGACAGAAAGACCTCACGTACTTTTCGCTGGACTGTCTGTTCAGGAGAGAGGAGGCTATTTTTGACGAGCTGTTGTGTGAGCGTTGAGCCTCCCTGTATCCGCTTTTTAAAAAAAGTCGAGTAAAACGCTCGGGCGATGCCGCGAAAATCCACAGCGCCGTGACGGTAAAAATCCTTGTCCTCAACCGCAATCGTCGCCTCTTGTACAGATTTTGGTATTTTTGCAAGCGGAACAAACGTCTGGTTGCGGCTATTGTAAACAGTATACAAAAGCGTGTTGTTTCTGTCATAGATGCGTGTGGATTTGCCAAGAGAGGCGTTTTTAAGCCGTGTTGGGGAGGGAAGATCTTTTAAGGTAAACCAATAGAACGCTGCGACAAAAACGAGGATCGGAACAAAGATGAACCAGGAGATCCGAAGAAGCCGGCGCTTAAGTGCGGAAAATGCTTTCTTCTGCGACTTCTTGAAAATGACATTTCCCATGCAGATATAATAGCATTTCGAAGCTAAGATGAGAAGTTTTGAGGCTAGACACTTGATGCTAGAAGCTAGATCTTGAGGTTGGATGTTTGAAGATAGAGAATCCAACTTCTATTGTCTAATTTCAAGTTCTAATTTCCAGTTTCTAGCATCTATCATCAAGCTGTTTCTGTGGTGTGCATGGTATACTTAGTCTATGTCTGACATCTTATCATTTCTTCCTAACATCCAGGGAAACATACTCGATCTTGTTATCCTTGCTATCATCGCATTTTATGCGTATGAAGGGTATCTGCTGGGACTTGTTGCGGCGATTATTGACCTATTAAGCTTTTTCCTCTCCTTTATCATCGCTCTAAAATTCTATAGCGTTATCAGTCCTTTTATTGCCTCGTCGTTTTCTCTCTCAACTGGTTTTGCTCACGCAATCTCATTTTTCGTTATAGCACTCGTGAGTGAGATTCTTCTCAATCTACTTTTTCGGAAAGTTCTCGTCAGGCTGCCAATGCTTTCTCCTGATAACCTTTTTGCCAATACTTCAAAACGCCTGAATCATGTCCTCGGCATTGTACCAGGCGTTGCATCAGCATTTATTATTCTTTCTTTTCTTCTGACGCTTGTTATTGCGCTTCCCTCATCGCCTTTTCTGAAAGAAGTTGTGAACACATCCTATGTCGGGTCTCGCCTTGTCGCCAATGCTGCGGTGTTTGAGAATCGCCTGAATGATATTTTTGGTGGCGCTTTGCATGAAACTCTCAACTTTATCACGATTGAGCCGCAAAGTAGCGAGCGGATCAATCTTCGCTTCAAAGTTGCAAGTCCAACGGTTGATACGGAAAGCGAACAGCAGATGTGGCGCGTGATTAACAGCGAGCGACAAAAGCGCGGCTTGTCAGTATTGACCTTTGATACTGCGCTCCGTGACGCGGCGCGTGACTACTCGCGTGATATGTTTGAGAGAGGCTATTTCTCACACTACACTCCAGAAGGCGAGTCACCATTTATGCGGATGGAGAATGCAGGCATAGAGTATCTTTCAGCTGGTGAAAATTTGGCCTTAGCGCCAAGTGTGGAGCTTGCTATGCAGGGATTGATGGATAGCCCGGGACACAGAGCAAATATACTCTCTGAAAACTTTGGCAAAATCGGCATTGGCGTCATGGATGGGGGAATCTACGGAAAAATGTTCACCCAAGAGTTTACGGATTAGGATTCATTACGGAATCTTAAGATCAAAAATCAAAGATTAAAGATCAAAGCCAAGTTCAAAAATAAAAGCTTTGGACTTTGCGCTAGGTTTTGCTTTTTGCATTTTGATCTTTGCGCTCAATGTTAAGGTTTAGAAATAAGACGTAGTTTTCCTCTTGCTTCAATTTTCTCGACGGTATATACTCATTCTATGATTCGGGTGGCGATAAATGGATATGGACGAATAGGCAGAATTGCGCACAGAATCATACTGCAACGATTTGCAGATGAGATAGATGTTGTCGCGATAAACGTTGGTTCTTCAACTGACCTTACTGGATGGATGTATCTTCTCAAGCTCGACTCAGTCTACGGCCCGCTTCCATACGATGTCTCAGTAAAGCCAAATACAGATAAAAATACGCCAGAGTTACTCGGCCTTCTTATTGTTGATAAAAAAGAAACCGCCGTCTGCTCGCAAAAAGATCCATCATTACTCCCGTGGAAGGACCTGCAAGTTGATGTTGTGCTTGAGTGTACCGGCAAGTTCACCAAAATGGAGAAAGTAAAAGCTCATCTTACTGCGGGTGCAAAAAAGGTTGTTCTATCAGCGCCTGCCAAAGACCCTTCGACATCCTTCGATAAAACACAGGACAAGAGCTCAGGGCAAGTGATACCGACCTATATCTTGTCAGTCAATAGCGATCAGTACAAAGGAGAGGCAGTCATTAGCAATGCATCGTGTACGACCAACTGCATAGCACCTGTTGCCAAAGTTATGGTTGATACCTTTGGTGTTGAGAAGGCGATGATGACAACGGTGCATGGCTATACCTCAGACCAAAGGCTGCATGATGGAGGACACAAGGATTACCGCCGTGCCCGCGCAGCAGGACTTAATATCATTCCTACCTCAACTGGCGCAACCAGCGCATCAGCAAAAACGATTCCAAGCCTTGCAGGCATTTTTCAGGGCCTTGCCCTCCGCGTGCCAGTACCGGTTGGATCGCTTTCTGATTTTACCTTTGTCTTAAAACGTGCTACGACAAAAGAAGAGGTTAATGATGCGATGAAAAAAGCAGCAGCGAGCGATGAGTACAAAGACATTTTAGCAGTAACAGACGAGCCGCTTGTCTCATCTGATATTATCGGCGATCCGCATTCATCTGTTGTTGATCTTTCCTTAACCCAAGTCGTTGGTGGCAATATGGTCAAGGTTATTGCTTGGTATGACAACGAATTCGGCTATGCCAACCGCCTCGTTGAAGAAGTACTCATGGTTGGAAAGGAGTCCGATAAATAACTTATGAAGGATCCGGTAGATCTTCCTGGTATCCGCAATATAACTGTCTCTGGCCGCATAGGGAGTGGCGCAACAACGCTTGCTGTAAAGCTTGGTGAGGCGCTTTCGTGGGATGTCTTAGATGGTGGTAAGTTGTTTCGCAAGATCAATCAAGATCTTGGAATGAGTATTACAGAGTCAAATAGCAGGCCAGACCATTTTGATCTTAAATATGAAGAGCGGGTAAAAAAAATACTTCGTACGGAAACACATAGTATTATCCAAAGCCATTTAGCAGGATTTGACGCACAAGGGATAGACGGCGTTTTTAAAATCCTCATCATCTGTGAAGACGAACATGGGGAAGATAAGAAGGAGATTCGCATTGACAGACTGGTAAATAGAGATGGTGTATCTATCGAAAGTGCCAAACATGAGGTTGGGGAGCGGGAGCGGCAGCACTTGGAGAAGTTTCGCAGGCTGTACGCAAACAACAATCAAGAGTGGGTCTACTGGGACAAAAAGTATTACGACCTTGTCATCAGTACCTATAATCACAACCAAGACGAAACGCTTCGGTTAGCGCTTGCGAGAGTTGGGTATAAAGGTTGAGGGTGATTGTATGCGCAAACTTTTTCTCACCGCGTGTATCTTTTTTGGATTGACAATTCTCCTTTCTCCCGCGGCTGTCGCACAAGAAGAAACATCATCGCAAAAAGCCACTGAAGTAAGCACAGAATCAGCAACGCAAAAGCAAGAAGCTGAGTATGCGCTTCCATACCCTGGAATCTTGCCTGGCAATCCTCTGTATGCTCTTAAGATGATCCGAGATCGTTTTGTTGGCTTTCTCATCTCAGACCCTCTGAAAAAAGCAGAATTTAACCTCCTCCAAGCGGATAAACGCTTGGCAGCTGCGCTTTACCTTATGCAGAAGCCAGATACAGCGCTTCTTGCAGAAGGAACCATATCAAAAGGGGAAAATTACTTTGAAGAAGCGCTGAACAAGGCGAGGGAAGCAAAAAGGCAGGGGATGGACACAAAGGATATACAGCGACGACTCGTGAGCGCTGCAAAAAAACACGTACAAACCGTAAGGGATTTGGAAAAGAAACTGAAAGGGCAAGAGAAAGAAAAATTCAAACACCTTGAAAAACGGATGCAAAAATACAAATTGATGCGAATCGATTCGGTAAGTCCTGATAAGACATAAGAGATTATTGTCCACAAATTTTTTCCAAATTTTCCGCTCATTTTTCCAGTTCATACATGTCACTTACTCGCTCTTTGTTCTAAAAAAGTCAGCGAGGCTGCGAAAAATCTTGAGCAATTCTGATACAGAAGGTACTATTGACAGGGCAAGATGTAGTGCCATATGATTTTCATAGGCACTAGATATAGAAAATAAATCTGAGATCGCAAATCTTAAAACGCAAATCTAAAAGGTAGTTTTAAGATTTTAGATTTGCAATTTGACATTTTACAAGTATGCATTGTCCCTTTTGCGGAAGCCGCGAATCAGAAGTTGTTGAGACACGA
>CAZSQB010000007.1:0-32963 GCA_964608945.1 uncultured Gammaproteobacteria bacterium | reverse complement strand
TTGTTGCCTGAGAAGATAAGGTCTGGATTTGCGAGCTTGTTTGCTCTGGCGATTTTGACCCATTGATAGCCATCTCCGTATGCCCGGATCGCAATCGCCCAGAGGTAGTCCCCTTTCTGCACTGTGTACTCGTTGCCTGTGATTTTCTGCGTGCTCTCCGGGGAAACCACCGTTGCAGACGGGGGCGAGAGCCCTGACGCTGTACCTGTCGCAACTTCTGTTTTTACCTCGATTTTTGGCAGCGTTAGCACGATTCCTGTATTTATGATGCCCGGATTGTTGAGGTTATTTGCTTTTGCGATCTCGACCCATTTGTACCCATCCTTATAGTGCTGCTCGGAAATACTCCAGAGCGAATCACCTTGTTTTACGGTGTAGGTATTTTCTGCAGTTGTAGACTGCGGCTTTGGAGCTTCTGTTTTTGTCGAGGAAATCTCTTTTGGTCCTTGCGAAACATTCACAATGTTTTTGTTTTTTGCGAAAGACAAAAGGAGTATGGATGCTATGATGACAACGACCATACCGAGAATAAGACTCGTATACGATTCTCCAAATCGGAAATAGTCGAAAAAACGACTTTTTGATTCGTTTTTAACCGAAGTTTGTCGTTCGATAACTTTTGTTTTTCGGATCGTTTTTGCTGTTGGCATAATATATTGATTTTGAGGCAAATAGCAGAATGTAAGAATGAATTATACTATAAACCTCGAGTTTTGCAACTACCAAATTCAAAAGCTGAAATATAAGGATTGAGAGGATGGGCGGGCCGCCTTTGGCGAGCCTCGCTCAGCTTTGCTGAGCGGGGTGAACGGGACTCGAACCCGCGACCTCTTCCGTGACAGGGAAGCGCTCTAACCAACTGAGCTACCACCCCAAAGGGTTAGGTTCGAGTATCCTAACAAATTATTGCACCATAGTCAATGCACGTGGTAGACTAAACCTATGAATAACTGGCAGATAGCGCAACTTCTCCGCAATGTCGCAGCCTCATATGGCATTAAAGATGAGAAAAAACATTATTTTCAGATAATAGCTTACCAGAAAGCCGCAGACACCATTGAGGAAAGCCCAACTGAAGTGAAAGACCTCGTAAAGGAAGGGAAAATAGAAGAACTCCAGGGAGTAGGGCCATCGATCCGAAAACATTTGGAAGAATTAATGAAAAAAGGAAATGTACAATATTTTTCAACAGTAATGGCAACGATTCCCCAGGCAGTATTTCCACTTTTGAATATTCCATCATTCGGACCCAAGAAAGCGTATAAATTAGTTACTCACTTCAAGCTAAATAATCCTGTTACCGTTATTGCTGACCTTAAAAAAATTGCTGATCGCGGCAAAATCGCCGAGCTTGAGGGCTTTGGAAAAAAATCTGAAGAGCTTGTCCTCCAGGCAATTAAAGAATATGAGGAAGGTGTTAAAAAAAATGTTCGCATGGTTCTCCCCTATGCCTACGGAATCGCTGAAAAAATGCTGTCTTATTTAAAAAAATCCCCTCATGTCCGCGAGGCACACCCGCTTGGCTCGCTCCGAAGAATGAGAGACACAATAGGAGACGTTGATATTGCTGTGGCATCAAGCGCTCCTTCGGAAGTTCTTGACCATTTTGTCGCCTACCCCCACAAAGAACGAGTGCTTGAAAAAGGGCCAACAACCGCCTCCCTCCTCATTTCCGGTGGCAAGCACATTGACTTGATGGTACAACCACCAGAGCGTTTCGGCGCTCTCCTCCAACATTTTACTGGAAGCAAGGAACACAACATAGCACTTCGCGAGTATGCACTGAAAAAAGGCCTATCTCTTTCAGAACGCGGAATTAAGAAAGTCGGAAAAGCAGAGATCCAATCCTTTGACTCAGAAGAGAAATTTTATAAAGCACTCGGGCTTTCGTGGGTACCCCCAGAAATACGAGAAGATACAGGAGAAATAGAACTCGCAATAAAAAATAAGCTTCCAGATCTTATCGAGCCTAAAGATATCAAAGGCGATTTCCATCTGCACTCAAGCTTTCCTATCGAACCAAGTCACGACATGGGGCGGAGTTCTATGCAAGAAATGATCGACAAAGCAAAAAAACTAAAATACAACTATATCAGTTTCTCAGAACACAACCCTAGTGTCTCCCAACACTCCAAACAGCAAATCTATGAAATTATGACCAAAAGGAGTAAAGAAATTGATCGAATAAGAAAGAACAATAAAAATATACATATTTACTCATTCCTCGAGATTGACATTTTGGCAAACGGGAAGCTTGCGTTGGACGAAAAGTCATTCTCAATGCTTGATGGATGTCTGGTTTCTATTCACAGCTCATTCTCCATGAACAAAACAGATATGACAAAACGTGTTCTTGAGGGACTATCACACCCGAAGGCAAAAGTATTGTCTCACCCGACAGGAAGGCTACTCAACCAGCGCACAGGCTACGATCTTGAATGGGATACTATCTTTGATTTTTGCGCCAAAAACAATAAGGCGCTTGAAATCAATTCATGGCCAGAGCGTCTCGATTTGCCTGATAGACTAGTAAGAGAAGCGATAAAATACGGGGTGAAGTTTTTCATTGATACCGATAGTCATGAAGTGTCCCAGATGGATTTGATGAAGTTTGGTGTGGCGGTTGCGAGACGCGGGTGGGCAACAAAAGATGACATTATCAACAGCTTCGAGTATAATAAACTAGATAAATGGATCAAGAGTCAAAAATGAGGGAGGTGAACTTATGTCATTAGTATGGATCTTAGGAATCGGAGCAGGAGCAATTCTTCTCTATTTGTGGTTCATCTACAATAGCTTGATAACAGCCAAAGCTCGTATTCAGGAATCGCTTTCGCAAATCGATGTCCAGCTAAAAAGGAGAACCGATCTCATCCCTAACCTTGTCGAAACGGTCAAAGGCTATACCAAGCATGAAAAAGATTTGCTTGAAGAAGTAACTAAAGCCAGAACATCACTCATGCGGGCAAAATCGACAGAAGAAAAAGCAGAAGCAAATAACATGCTGACTGACACTCTTAAGTCCCTTTTTGCTGTTGCAGAGAACTATCCGAATTTAAAGGCAAATGAGAATTTTGGGAAATTGCAAGACGAGTTATCTGACACTGAAAACAAAATTGCCTATTCAAGACAGTTTTATAACAGCAATGTACTCGATTACAACACAAAGCTCGCCATATTTCCGAACTCCATCATTGCGGGAATGTTTGGATTTAGACTATCAGAATACTTCGGCGCAAACGAAGAGGACCGAAAGCACGTAAAGGTGACTTTTTAACATTCGTTAAAAAGTCATCCTGAACTTGATTCAGGATCTTATTGGGATTTCCGAAAAACAAGTACCAAATAACAAATAAATTCCAAGCCCAAAAAAATAAAATATTTGGAACTTGAATATTGGAGCTTATTTGAGATTTGAGTTTTGTTATTTGGGATTTAAGAGTAGATTCCGAATCAAGTTCGGAATGACATTCTTTGAAGATGAACATCTACTCTGCAATTTCAGCAAATATCTGGAAAACAAGACTTATTATAGTCTTGTTTATCGTATTTATTACAACACTCGTCTACGTCTACACAAAGGCATCAGGCTACGACCCGTCAATCGTCGTTGTCGTGCTTATTCTAGCCTCAATTACAAGTGTCGGAAGTTATTTTTACTCAGATAAAATAGTCCTTGCAACAAGTGGCGCCAAACCAATTTCTAAAACAGATAATCCACATCTCTACAATACAGTCGAAAACCTCACAATAGGGTCTGGACTTCCACTACCCAAAATATATATTATCCACGATCCATCCCCAAACGCATTCGCAACAGGTCGCGACCCAAAGCACGCAGTCGTCGTGGTAACGACAGGGCTTATGGAAAAATTGAACAATGCAGAGCTTGAAGGCGTTATCGCCCACGAGCTGTCGCATATACAAAATTATGACATAAGACTCATGGCTATTGTCGCGGTACTCGTAGGATTTGTGGCAATCCTTGCAGACATCTTCATGCGAAGCATGTGGTATGGCGGTTCCCGCAGAAAAGGAGGAGGTGTATTCATTCTGATTGGTATTGTTTTTGCGCTTCTCACACCTATCATTGCCACACTTATTCAGCTTGCTGTTTCTCGCAAACGTGAATTTCTTGCTGATGCCTCAGGCGTCCTTATCACCAGGTACCCTGAAGGCCTAGCGAATGCGCTCGAGAAGATCGCGAGTGACCCTAAGCCAGTCCGTGATGCGAGCAACGCTACAGCGCATCTTTATATAGAAAACCCATTTAAGAATAAGACAAAAGGAGCCTGGTTTGCATCGCTTTTCAATACGCATCCACCTGTTGAAGAAAGAATCAAAATATTGCGCTCAATGTAATACATGATTAACCTCCTCCTTATTGGTTTTGGCAAAATGCTCTCTTTCGGAATTCAGGCGTTCAATCTTGGGCATGGGTCAACCTGGCCTGGGCACATTGCGCTTCAATTGAACAAGAATTTTATACATGATCAAATTAATTCCTCAAAACTCAAAATAATCATCGTTGCAGGCACGAATGGTAAAACAACAACCACCAAAATGATCCGCACGATTCTGGAAGCAGATGGCAAGCGGGTGATCCAGAACACCTCTGGAGCAAATCTCCTCAATGGCGTGGCATCGACTCTTATTCTCCGTGCTGACCCTTTTGGGCGGATAGAAGCCGACTATGGACTCTTTGAGGTGGATGAAAATGCCTTATCGCTTATTACCAAAGAACTAGCCCCAGACTACCTCCTTTTACTCAACCTTTTTCGCGACCAACTCGACCGATACGGAGAGGTACATACTATTGCCAAAAAATGGCAAAAAACCCTCGAAAAACTCCCTGAGAAAACAACTCTTATTCTCAACGCCGATGACCCGGAGATCGCCAACCTGGGGGCAGGTAAAAAGAACGTTTTGTACTTTGGATTGAACGATACTGTCGCTGGGAAGACAAAACACGAGCATGCAGTCGATTCTGTTTATTGTCCACGCTGCGGAACCAAACTTTATTACAAAAAAATTTTCTTTTCGCACCTTGGAGTGTGGAAATGCGACAAATGTGGTTTTTCCCAACCGCATCTTAATATATCATACTATACCTTTTATCCACTCGATGGAGTGTACAATATGTATAACACTCTAAGTGCAGTTTTAGCTGCCAGGACAATGAAAATTGATGATTCAATCATCCAAAAGGCTCTCAAAAATTTTTCCCCTGCTTTTGGCAGGCAAGAGTCGAGAGTGCTAAATGGAAAGAAAATTAAGATTTTTCTGTCAAAAAATCCTACAGGATTCAATGAATCACTCCGAACCGTTGTGTCACTGCATGGAAAATCGATCTTACTTGCTCTCAATGACCGAATAGCTGACGGAAGAGACGTTTCATGGATATGGGATATAGATATGGAAGAGTTTGTTGAGAAGTTTGATAACATCACCATTTCCGGCGACCGCGCGTATGACATGGGACTGCGAATAAAATACGCCCAAAAAGAATTTCAAATTTCAAATTTCAAATTTCAAATTTTGGTAGACTTAAATAAATCAATAAACCGCGCATTAGACCTAACAGCAATGAAAGAAACACTTTATATCCTCCCCACATACACAGCAATGCTTGAAACTCGCAAAATCCTAACCGGCAGAAAGATTTTATAATGGAACTAGATCTAGTCCCTAGAACCTAAACATATGAGTTATTTGCTAAACATTGGTTGGCTCTACCCAGATCTCATGAGCACCTACGGAGACCGTGGGAACATCATCGTGCTCCAAAAGCGCTGCGAATGGCGAGATATTCGAGTAAATATTATACCCATTGACCAAACTTCAACGGAGAAATCCTTAAATACGATTGATCTCCTTTTTGGCGGCGGAGCACAAGACCGCGAGCAAGAAATCGTCATGCGTAACCTTATGAAGAAGAAAGTATTGATTAAAGAGAAAGTTGAAAATGGCATGCCTGCGCTGTTCGTCTGTGGCGCCCCCCAACTCATGGGAACCTATTATGAGCCTGCGGAGGGTAAGCGCATTGAGGGTCTAGGCATATTTAATATGATTTCCAAACACCCTGGGCCAAACGCGACTCGACTTATTGGAAACACTGTCGCTGAAGTCTATTGGCAAAACCTCGACACTGCAAAGGGCAATGAGCAAAGGGCAATGAGCCTAATAGTTGGATTTGAGAATCACGGTGGCAGAACATATTTAGGCGAAAACGCGAAGCCATTCGCCAAAGTCATAAAAGGCTTCGGCAACAACGGCGAAGACGAGACAGAAGGAGTTGTCTACAAAAACGCTATTGGCTGCTACTTCCACGGACCCCTTTTGCCCAAGAACCCACATATCGCAGACTGGCTAATACAGACAGCGCTGAGAATAAAATATGGAGAAGAAATCAAGCTTCAAGCACTGGACGATAGTCTGGAGCGGAAAGCCCACGAAGCAGTTATTGCATTGATGGGAGTTAGTTCTTAAGCGCAGTAAGCGCTTCGACTTTTTCAAGTCGTTTGCTATGGTCTTTAATGTGCTCTTTTATTTCTACTAAGTCTTTTCTTATCTCTGCGTGCTCTCTTTCGTTCCTCTCAGCATTGGGCTCAAAAATTGATTCGTAGAAATCTGCAAATGCAGCTTTAATACTCTTCGAAACTATCCCTTCAATTTGCTTCAGATCGCTTCTTGTTAACATGGTCTCATTCTTTCACCTAGGAGCATCTATGTCAACTGAAAATTACCAAATCAAACTATCTCGTTGCTAACAAGGCTATAAACGAATATAATTAGCTCATGAAAGTTAATGTCCCTCACGTTGCAAAACTAGCAAACTTGAATCTCAAGGAAAACGAGACCGCAAAATTAGAAAAACAATTATCCGCGGTGCTTGACTATATTAAAAAGCTGTCAGAGGTCGATACAAAAAATATTGAGCCAACAAGCCAAGTCACAGGATTGGAAAATGTTACTCGGGAGGATACTGTCTCTCCTTCTCTTCCGCAGGAAAAAGTCCTATCTTCTGCAAAAACCAAACACAATGGTTTTTTTGTTGTAAAAGGAATTTTAAATCAAGATTAAATCAAGAATAGTAGTTCCACGTTATGAATACACCAAATACGTTTACGATAACCCAAGCGCTTGATGCGCTCAAAAAAAGAGAGCTTTCATCAGAAGAGCTAACCAAAGCCTGTCTCACCGCTATAAAACTTAAAGACAAAAAACTCAACGCATTTCTAACAATTTGTGAAGATGAGGCGATGAAAGCTGCCAGAAAAGCAGATGATAAGTTTGCCGAACAAGGACGGACCTTAGATCAAGGTCCGTCCTTATCACTGCTTGGCATACCTATTGCTCTAAAAGATATTTATGTAACTGAAGGCATCAGAACAACAGCAGGCTCAAGAGTATTAGATGATTATATTCCTCAAGACGACGGAACTGTTGTCAAAAAATTAAAAGACGCAGGAGCAGTGATCATTGGCAAAACCAACCTCGATGCCTGGGCACATGGCTCATCAGGCGAAAATTCTGACTTCGGCCCAACTAAAAACCCGTATAACACTGATTACATCCCAGGCGGATCAAGTAGCGGCTCGCCAGTCGCAGTTGCCACAGACATGTGCCTCGCAGCAACCGGCACAGACACAGGCGGATCCATCCGCCTCCCTGCAAGCTTTTGCAATGTCGTTGGCCTAAAACCTACCTACGGCCGCGTCAGTCGATACGGCGTCATCGCCATGGCATCGTCGCTTGACTCAATCGGTCACTTCACAAAAACAGTTGAGGACAATGCGCTATTTTTACAAGTGACAGCAGGCAAAGACCCGCTCGACGCCACAACCCCGCCAACGGTTGTACCAAATTACACAAAAAATTTGAAAGCTGGAGTAAAAGGACTCAAAATCGGCGTGCCAAAAGAATACTTCATAAAAGGTCTTGACCCAAGAATAAAAGACTTGACCATGAAAGCATTAAGAGTTTATGAAAAACAAGGAGCAGAGATTGTTTATATTTCACTCCCCCACACTGAATACGCTATTGCTGTTTATTATATTATTCAGACAGCCGAGGTCTCATCCAATCTCGCTCGATACGACGGTATTCGCTTTGGAAATAATCGCTCAACTTTTGCTGAAGAGGCCAAAAGAAGAATCATGCTCGGAACCTATGTTCTCTCAGCAGGATATTATGATGCATTTTACAAGAAAGCAATGCAGGTTAGAACGCTTCTTATAAAAGATTTTGAAGAGGCGTATAAGAAAGTCGATGTTATTATTACACCCTCCTCCCCTACATTACCTTGGAAGTTAGGAGAAAAAATGAATGACCCCTTAAAAATGTATCTATCAGATATCCTCACTGTTCACGCAAACCTCACCGGCCATCCTGGCCTCGCAATACCAATCGGATTTATCGATAACTTACCAGTCGGCGTGCAAATCCTCGGCCCTCATTTCTCAGAAGATCTACTCTATCGCGTCGGCTACGCATACGAACAAGCAAATCCAGTATGGAAGCAAAAACCAAGATTATAATAACCAACTTAGGTAACCCAAGTTACCTAAGACACCTAAGTAACTTTAACAGATAGACAACCATGAATAAATACACACCCATAATAGGCGTAGAAGTCCATGTAGAACTCAAAACGAAGAGTAAAATGTTCTGTGGCTGTTCTGCTGATTATTTCGGCAAAGAGCCAAATACTTATACGTGTCCAGTCTGCCTCGGCCTTCCAGGCGCACTGCCAGTACCAAATAAAACTGCCATTGAGTGGTGCATCAAAATCGCGCTCGCACTTGGCTGTAAAATAGCCAACTTCTCAAAGTTTGACAGGAAAAACTACTTCTATCCAGATTTACCAAAAGGTTATCAGATCAGTCAGTATGATCTACCGTTTGGCTCTCAAGGGAATATAGAGCTAAAAAATGGCAAAAAAATTCGGATTCGAAGAGTGCACATGGAAGAAGACACTGCCAAATTGACACATCAATTTGGAACTCAAAACTCAAAACTCAAGACTCAAAATGACGAAAAGATTTCACTAATTGACTTCAATAGAAGCGGCGTTCCTTTAGTAGAAATTGTGACAGAACCGGACTTCGCATCTGCAAGTGATGTGAAAGAGTACTTGCAGAAACTACAGCAAATTGTACGCGATCTTGATGTCTCCAATGCGGATATGGAAAAAGGCGACATGAGATTGGAGCCCAACATCTCCCTAAAACAATTACTTCCTAATAACCCTCTCCTTTTAGGAGAGGGCGGGGGTGGGGTCAGCGGTAATGACAACAACCTCCCCCCTTACAAAGTCGAAGTAAAAAATATCAATTCTTTTAGCTTTGTTGAAAAGGCTATTAATTATGAAATTAAAAGACAAAGCGAAATATTAGAATCAGGGAAAACACCCGCCCAGGAAACGCGCGGATGGAATGAAAATAAAGGCATCACGTTTTCCCAGCGCGTCAAAGAAGAAGCAAATGATTACCGCTACTTCCCAGATCCAGATCTCCCGCCTATTAAACACACAGAATCACAGATTAACAACCTGAAAGCAGAGTTGCCGGAGTTGCAAGAAGAAAAAATAACCCGATTTGCAAAAGAATATGGCATTTCGGATTATGATGCTGAAATCCTCAGTCGTGACAAAGCGACTGCCAAATTATTTGAAGATGCTGTTGAGGCCGACAAGGAAAAGAACGTATCGCCAAAACAAATCGCGAACTACATCATCAACAAAAAGATCTCGCACGCCGATCACTCCCCAAACTCCCTAATCTCTCTTATTGTTAACGCAAACACTACAGTACAGATTGACGAAGGCGAATTACAAAAGATCATCGACCAAGTCATAAAAGATAATCCAAAAGCAGTTTTGGACTTCAAAAAAGGCAAAGAGTCTGTCATAATGTATTTGCTTGGACAAGTTATGCGACAGTTCAAACAAAAAATTGACGCGCAAATAGTAAGAAAAAAGCTCGAATCATGTTTGCGATAATATGCCTACTTCACCAGATGCGCCAAGCCCAGACATAAAGCCGAGAGCAAGGCAAGTCGGAAGGAGAGGATTCCTTCGTCCATCTGAACCTATTCTTCCTCAGGTAAACTCGCAAGTGACTGATCAGGAGTTTCTTAACGTCGCAAAAACTGCAATTTTAGCTGCAAGACAAGAACATCCTGGCACATTCGAAGAAGCAACAGAAGGATTTTTTCGAGCTCAGACAACCTCACAGAAAGAAGTTGATAGCGGCAGGATGACTGTCGGTGACCGGGAACTATTTTTGCGAGAGGTGGTTGGAGCGTTGGTTGCTGCAGATTCTTATGATGAGTTGACAGGAACGCTCGATCGAAGGTCTTTTGTACAATCTGTTTCACGAGGACTTACCAAACACCCTCATCCTGGAAAAACTCACGTGTATGTGGATGCGGATATAGACAGGCTAAAAGAAATGAACGAAAAAAGCAAAGATAAACACCTCTCCGCGGATAAAGCATTAGCTGGATATGCCAAGTTTCATATGATGAAGCTTTCGGAGCATTTTGGATATAGAGGAAGAATGGGTAGACTCTCTGGAGACGAATTTGGAATTTTTATTGAAGATACGACGACTGCAGAGGTTGAAAAATTCTTTGCAGATATTGCAGAAGAAAGAGCTGAGTATTTTGGAACTATCGAGCAAGAAGAAGAGTTCCTTAACCCAATTTCTGCCACAGTGGCCATGACCACCTTTGAACCGGGTGACAAATTTGATAGCATGCACAGAAGGACAGACGCAGAACTGGTTGCCTTAAAACAAGCAAGAAATAATATCGCACAACAGACTACATAACAAAATGGTTGACTTTACACATCTTCATAATCACTCAGACTACTCGCTTTTGGATGGATTGTCCAAAGTGAATGATATGGTAAAAAGGGCAAAAGAGCTAGACATGAAGGCGCTTGCCATCACAGATCATGGTAGCCTCTATGGCGCGATAAAATTCTACAAAGCCTGCAAAGAAGCAGGAATAAAACCAATTATAGGGTGTGAGATTTACGTTGCAAAACGCTCAATGCTTGATAAAGAAGCAGGCGTTGATAAGAACTACAACCATCTTATTCTCCTCGCCAAAAATGAAAAGGGCTATAAAAATTTGCTGAAAATCGTTACCGCCTCCTGGCTTGAGGGCTATTATTACAAGCCCAGAACCGATTTACAGCTCTTGGAAAAATACAGCGAAGGGCTTATTTGTCTTTCTGCCTGCGTCAACGGCTTTATCGCTGATCCGTTACTGCAAAATCAGGATGATGTAGCAGAAGAACGCACAATAAAACTTTCCAAAATATACGGCGAAGGCAATTTTTATTTAGAAATACAAAAACACATTGACGTGCCGCCGCAGGAAGTCGCAAATCCAAAACTCATAAAACTCTCAAAAAAATTAGGCATCCCGCTGGTCGCAACCAATGACAATCACTATTTACGAAAAAGCGACGCAGAGGGACAGGAAGCGCTGCTTTGTATCCAGACCCAAACAACACTTCTTGATAAGAACAGAAAACTGTCGATGATTTCCTCTCCTGATTTCTATATGAAATCAAAAGAAGAAATGGCTGCGCTTTTTGCTGACCTCCCTGAGGCTATCGAAAACACCAGCAAGATTGCAGATATGTGCAATTTGGAAATTCCTCTTGGTAAATGGATTATGCCCCACTTTGCCGTACCAAACAAATTAAGTGCTGCTGAATACCTGAAGGAGGAGATGCAAAAAGGGTTAACAAAACGCTACAAAACAATCACGCCGAAGATTCAAGAGAGAGTTGACTATGAGCTATCAATCATTCTGAAGAAAAAATATGAAATGTATTTCTTGGTCGTCTCTGATTTTGTGAACTGGGCAAAGAACCACGGCATTGCAGTCGGCCCTGGTCGTGGATCAGCTGCAGGATCAGTAGTCTCGTATGCTCTTAACATCACAGACGTTGATCCGTTCTATTTTGACCTTCCTTTTGAACGGTTTTTAAATCCTGATCGACCATCAGCACCCGACATCGATCTTGATTTTGCAGATACGAGGCGCGATGAGGTCATTGAATACGTGACAGAGCGGTATGGAAGAGACAAAGTTGCCCAGATTATAACATTTGGCACCATGGAGGCGAGAGGTTCTGTTCGTGACGTCGGACGTGTCATGGGTATGCCCTATGCCGGGCCAGACAGAATTTCCAAAATGATTCCTCCGGGCTGGCAGGGACACGCAATGACAATTGACTCAGCGCTTGAGCAAAGCCCAGACCTCAAAAGGGCGTATAATACAGAACCAGAGACAAAAAGACTCCTTGATCTCGCGAAAAAATTAGAGGGCGTTGCAAGACACGCATCAGTCCACGCTGCAGGTGTCGTCATAGCAGACAAACCGCTTACCGAATACGCACCACTCCAAAGAGAAACAAACGGCGAGAAAATCATCACCCAATACGACATGTATACAGTCGGTGAAGACGGAGTCGGACTGTTGAAAATGGATTTTTTAGGTCTTCGCAACCTCACAATTATCGAGGAATCGCTCAAGTTCATCAAGCAAAATCAAGGGAAAACGATTGACCTCACGCAGGTACCACTGGATGATAAAAAAACCTTTGATTTACTGTCTCTTGGCGAAACCACAGGGATTTTCCAGCTTGAGTCTCCTGGCATGAGACGGTACATCAAGGACCTAAGACCGACAACTATTTTTGATCTCCAGGCAATGGTAGCGCTTTACCGCCCAGGTCCGATGGCGATTATTCCAGAATTTGTGAGAAGAAAGCACGACGCCTCTCTCATCACCTATCCTGACCCCCGTCTGAAAGATATTCTAAAAGAGTCGTATGGAATTATGACGTATCAGGATGACGTACTACTCACTGCTATTGAGCTTGCGGGATATACGTGGCTTGAAGCAGATAAATTCCGCAAAGCAATGGGTAAAAAAATTCCGGCTGAGATGAAAAAGCAACGCGAGTTATTTATAAAAGGTGCTGTAGCAAATGGTTTGAAGCAGAAAAAAGCAGAGGAGATGTTTGATCTTATCGCGCCATTTGCAGGCTACGGATTCAACAAAGCCCATGCCGCCTGTTACGCAACTATCGCATTTCGGACAGCGTACCTAAAAGCGCATTTCTCAGTAGAGTTTATGACTGCGCTTTTGACCGCTGAGTCCCGTGGTACATCAGGACCTACCAAAAATGAAAAAATCTCACAGGCAGTTGCCGAATGCAAGCGCTTGGGTATTCCAGTCCTCCCGCCTGATATCAACAAATCAGACAGCGAATTCTCAATCGAGAACAAATCAAAAATCCGCTTCGGCCTCTCAGCCATCAAAAACGTCGGCCAAGCGGCAATCGAGACGATCCTTGCTGCGCGAAAAAATGGTCCACTCTTAAGCTTTCAGGACTTTTTAAATAGGGTCAACCTCAGTGCTGTGAATAAAAAAACCGTTGAGAGCCTGATTAAAGCCGGCGCTATGGATAGCTTTGGCAACCGAGCAACGCTTCTTATCTCTCTTCCTGAAATGGTGAGCAAAGCAAATCAGATGAAAAAACAGGCATCTGAAGGACAAAAATCACTTTTCGGCGATGCAGAAGAAGAACCCGCAGTAAAAGTCTCCTCAGCCGACATCGAGGATTTTTCAAAAGAAGAAAAATTATCATTCGAGAAAGAATTCTTGGGCTTTTACTTAACGTCTCACCCGTATTCAGATACGCTAAGCTACATCAAGTCTATTATATCGCATGAGATAGAACTTCTTGAGGCGGAGAAAGAAGGGACTATTGTGAAAGTCGGAGGCATTATCGAAGCAGCGAAAAGAATCTTCACCAAAAAGAGTAACAGCGAAATGGCGTTCATATCGCTAGGTGACGAAAAAGGCATTACAATAGAATGCGTCGTCTTCCCAAGAGTATTTGAACAATACAAAAGCCTACTCATAAACGACAGCGTTATTGTTGTTGAGGGTAAACTCGATTTCAAAAACGACAAACCAGTCATCATCGCGGACAGAATCCTCCCAGCCACCACCCCCCAGGCTTAGCACATTCAACATTCTTTCAATGCCTGCAACAATTCTCTACTAGATTGACATTCCTTTCTTCTAATGATATCTTTCCCACTATGACAGTTAGATGTGAAACTTCATGGTTTTTCGGATTAGTAAAAACTAACACAGTAGTGAAGGCTAAACAAACTCCTACTGATCCAGAAGAAAGATTTAGACGATTTGAAAAGCACCGTCAGTACTGGGATAGTAGACCTATTCAACGCCCTCCTTATACGTATGTATTAAAAACTTGGAGGCTTGATGGACCGATATGGGCTGAAAAGCCACCTTTTACGTTTAAGGAGGGAGTCATTTTCGAAAGAGACGAATTAAATGACGTAGATTTTGCATGGCAAGTTAAAATGATGTATGACGGTTCTTATGAACTCGGATTTACACGAAGAAATGAAGAAATCGACCTTCTTAGTGAAAGAAACGTATTTGGTACACAACGTCACTTCTACCATGTTCCTGAATACAATCGTACGAAGAAACAACCAGATAATACAAACAAATAGATTTATTGAAAAAATAATAAGTTCCAACTATAGTTACTCAGCACCAAATTAATTCCGCGTAGTTTGGCGTATTAGTTTTTCGTCGTTTTGTGACTACAACCCAACAATAACTCTTGACGATTAAGGCTAAAAAAAGATAAAATAATTACCTATGGCAGCATCTGCAGCAGAATTCGCACCTCAAGCCATTTTTTTTATCGGATCTTTTCCAGTGACAAATACCTTTATCAATACATTGCTCGTCGATGCAGGCTTAATTGGCAGCGCTGTATATTTGAAAAAAAATCTGAGCAAAATTCCATCCCGCTTCCAAAATCTCATGGAAATAGTCTTGCAAACTTTTTACTCACTCACAGAATCTGTTGCCGGCAAGAACACGCAAAAAATATTCCCCTGGTTTATGACATTTTTTCTTTTTATTCTGGTTTCCAACTGGAGCGGGCTACTTCCAGGCGCGCACAGCATCGGGTTTTATCGTGGACACGGCGAGGAGAGACACCTCGTACCGCTTTTGCGAAATGCTACAAGCGAGTTAAACGTCACACTCGCACTTGCACTCATCTCCTTGGTCGCAACACACGTCTTAAGCATACGAACAATTGGCATTGCAGAATACTTGAGCCGTTTTTTCTCACTCAACCCAGTTATGCTCTTCGTTGGGATTTTGGAGATAGTCTCAGAATTTACAAAAATCATCTCGCTTTCTTTCCGACTTTTTGGTAATATATACGCGGGAGAAGTGGTGCTCGGCACTATTTCTTCTATTTTTGCTTTTTTAATCCCTGTCCCATTCCTGCTATTGGAAGTGATAGTTGGACTAGTACAAGCCCTGGTATTTTCGATGCTTACAATGGCTTTTATGAGTATTCTGATGACCCCGCACCATGCCGAAGGTACTGCAAGTGCGGAGGAACACTAGAAATTTCCAATTTCAAATTTCTAATGTCAAATTTCAAATGAACGGATTGGAAATTGGATATTTGAAATTGGTAATTATTGGAAATTTATATACAGGGGGTGATATTTGATGGTGGAAATTTCAGTTACAGGAGGAATTATTGTTGCAATTGGCGGTCTTGGTCCGGGAATTGGCGTAGGGCTTATTGGCGCAAAAGCCATGGAGGCTCTCGGTCGAAATCCTGAAGCATCTGGCAAAATCTTGCCGGCAATGTTGATAGGCATGGCTTTTGCAGAAGCTATCGCAATTTACTCATTAATTTTGGCATTTACTTGATAAGATTATGGAACTTATAAAAGAGTTTGGAATTAATCCCATACTTCTTACTGCTCAAGTAGTAAATTTCTTAATCGTTCTGTATATTTTAAAACGCTTGTTGTATCAACCTATCTTACAAGCACTCAAAAACCGTGAGCAGACGATAAAAGAAGGGCTTAAACAAGCCGAGGAGACTCGCATTCTCCTTGAAAAAACAGCAGAAAAAGAACGGGAAGTTCTGAAAGAAGCACAAGCTAATGCAAGAAAAATTCTTGATGATACGAAAAAACAGCGAGATGAAATACTTCGCCTTGCAGAAGATACTGCCAAAAAGCAAGCAGAAACTATCATAAAAGAAGCAAGGCAACAAATCACATTTGAGGCACGAGAGACAGAAAAAAGACTCACAGCTCATGTCACAAGACTCGCAGTACAATTCCTAGAAAGATCAATCGCCGATCTTTTTACGCCAAATGAGCAAGAAATTGTCATGAAAAACGCCTTAAAGAAAATAAAAACAAAAGCTGATTAACATGAAAAGAAAACTAATAACCAAACTCGTAAAAGCAAGCTATTCAGATGGCAAATTAGATAGTGAAAAAGTAAATAGAATTGCCGCACTCTTACGAAGAAAAGAATTAAAGAAGTATATTAACGCAGTAAAATTGCAAGAGCTACGCTCAAAAGTTACAATCACATCTGCCTTCCCGCTCGATAAAAAAGAGCAGGAAGACTTGAAAAATCTTTTTCCAAATAAAACAATCGTAGTACAGACAGACCAGTCGCTCATATTGGGTTTACGAATCTTAAATACAGACACTGTCTATGAAATGAACATACGCGATTCATTACACCGTATGAGTGAGTTTATCGAGGAAGAAATATGATCGATCCAGAAGATATTATAAAACAACTAGAAAATAAGCTCAGAGCTTACCCAGGCGATATAAAAGAGCTCAACGTCGGAACTGTAGAAAAATTCTACGACGGCGTCGCAAGGCTCTCAGGCCTCTCAAGAGCTATGATGGGAGAGTTGATCGATTTCTCAAATGGCTCAACAGGAGTAGTATTAAATCTTGATGAAGACTATGTCTCAATCATTCTTCTTGACCGAGCGACCGATCTAAAAGAAGGGGATACAGCCAAAACAACTGGCAGATTGCTGAGTATTCTGGTGAATGACGAGATCTTAGGACGAGTCGTTAACCCACTCGGTCTTCCACTCGACGGAAAACCCCAGATTAAAAAAGGAAGCATCATGCCGCTTGAAAGAATAGCAGCAGGCGTTATCGAACGCGAACCAGTCGATACACCATTAAAAACAGGTATCAAAGCAATAGACGCCATGATTCCAATCGGACGCGGGCAAAGAGAGCTTATCATTGGAGACAGGGGCTTAGGAAAGACCGCAATAGCAATCGACACAATCCTCAATCAGAAAAACAACAAGGCAGGCGGCCTAAAAAGAGTCATTTGCGTATACGTTGCAATCGGTCAAAAGCAAAGCACAGTCGCCCAAATCATCGGCAAATTAAAAGAAGAGGGTGCTATAGATTACTCAATCATCGTCGCGGCCAACGCCTCAGACCCGCCAACCCTCCAATACCTCGCACCGTACGCAGGAACAGCGATCGCCGAATATTTCCTCGAAAAAGGCGAGGATGTGCTTGTCGTCCATGATGATCTTACCAAACACGCATGGGCATATCGCCAAATCTCACTCGTTCTTGGCCGCCCAGCCGGCCGCGAAGCATATCCAGGAGACATCTTCTATCTTCATTCTCGTCTTTTGGAGCGCGCAGTGAAGCTCAACAAGAAAAACGGCGGCGGTTCAATCACAGCACTCCCAATCATCGAAACACAAGCAGGAGACATCTCCTCATACATTCCAACCAATATTATATCTATCACAGATGGCCAGATCTTCGTTGAGAACGACCTGTTTAATGCTGGCATAAGACCAGCAATCAACGTCGGTATTTCTGTCTCTCGTGTCGGTACCGCAGCCCAAACAGGCGCTTTGAAATCAGTCGCAGGTAAAATGAAACTCGAGTTAGCACAGTATCGAGAGCTTGCGGCTTTTGCCCAATTCGGCTCAGATCTCGATCCAGCAACCCAAAAGCAGCTCGAACGCGGCAAACGTATCACCGAGCTCTTCAAACAACCACAATACCGCCCAATGACAGAAGCACAAGAACTCCTTAGCATTATTGCAGTAACCCGCGGCCACCTCGATGATATCCCAGGCGAAGCAGTCTCGAGATTTGAACAAGAACTCCAAGAATATGCAAAGAACAAGAAAAATTCCAAAGTCGGGGATATTCTCGAAAACGGCAAAAAATTAACCGAAGAAGAACTAAAAGAAGTCGACAAAATGATCGAAGAGTTTAAGAAGGGATTCTCTGCCTAACAAAAATCCGAATACCAAAGCACGAAATCCGAAACAATGACCAAAATACAAATGTCAAAAATTCAAAAGCGTTTTGAACATTCGAATTTAGAACATTTGGATTTGTTTCGTATTTCGATATTCGGATTTCGGACTTATTAAGATATGGCAACTCTACTCACATTGCGAAGACGTATCAAGGCTGCATCAAATGTCGCAAAAGCGACTCGGGCGATGCAGATGATCGCTGCTTCAAATCTAAGAAAAGCACAAAACGCTGCGCTCGCATCACGCCCATATGTCAAAAAATTAACAACCCTTGCCAAAGATGTATCAGACAAAGTCGAAGACAAATCTGCTCATCCATATATTACACCTCCTGGAGAAAACAACAAGACACTCATCATCGCACTCTCACCTGACAAAGGCCTGTGCGGCGGCCTTATCACAAATCTCATGCGAGAATTCTTTAGCTACGCAAGAGAAGACACCAACGCATCATACATTGTCATGGGTAAAAAGCTTGAGAATCAGGTTGTAAAATTAAAAAATGAAATCCTCGCAGCCTTTGTCTTTGGCACAACGCTACCACGATTTGATGTTGTCTTTCCACTCGCCAAACTCATAAATGACCAGTACCTATCAGGAAAAGTCTCAAATGTAAGAGTACTCTACACAGATTTCAACACAGTCTTCTCCCAGACGCCAAAAATCACAACACTCCTCCCTATCTCACTTGTAGATGCAAAAACAGAAGAAGAGGATCAAAAGGGAAGCCAATCCCAACTATATGAACCACCGATTGGTGAAATACTGCCAACTCTCCTAAATCACTATCTGGAAATGTCTCTCTACCAATTCCTGCTCGAGAGCTATCTCTCAGAACAGGCAGCACGCATGTTCGCAATGCAAAACGCAACCAATAACGCCAGAGACATTATAGAAGGATTCAAACTCGAGTATAATAAGACACGGCAAAGCCAAATCACAAATGAATTACTAGACATAGGCGGAGGCCGACAGCGGGAAATCTAACATAAGTTACTTAAGTGACCTAAGTTACCTAGGTAACTTACAGGCTATGGCGCAAAATAACAAAAAAATGGACGAGGGTATCATCATCCGCATCGCCGGTCCGGTCGTCGATGTGTATTTTGAAGGCGGTCTTCCGCAGATCTTCGAAGCACTGACAATCGACCTACCCAATAAAACCCAACTGACCCTTGAAGTACAGTTTGAGATCGGCGACCATGAGGTCAAAACCCTCGCCTTCGGCTCAACTGACGGACTCTCACGTGGCATGAAAGTAATCCGCACTGGTGAGCCAATCTCAGTCCCAGTCGGGCAACAAACCTTAGGCAGAATATTCAACATACTAGGCCTTCCAATCGACGGGAAAGAACCACTAAAAAATACCCAAAAAGACGTCATCCACAAAGCGCCACCAGCTCTTATCGATCAAGAAACCAAACCACATATTCTTGAAACAGGTATTAAAGTTATTGATCTTATTGCTCCATTCACCAAAGGAGGAAAAATTGGTATTTTCGGAGGCGCGGGCGTTGGAAAAACAGTAATTGTAAAAGAGCTTATCCGCAATATTGCCATGGAACACAAGGGTCACTCAGTTTTTGCAGGCGTCGGCGAGCGCACCCGTGAAGGAACAGATCTGTGGCTTGAAATGCTTGAAGCAAAGGTCATGGACAAAACCGTCATGGTCTATGGCCAAATGAACGAACCACCAGGAAATAGACTCAGAGTCGCGCTCACCGCTCTCACCATGGCCGAGTACTTCAGGGACGAGAAAAAAGAAGACGTCCTACTCTTCATCGACAACATCTTCCGTTTTGCGCAGGCTGGATCTGAAGTCTCAGCCCTCCTTGGCCGCATGCCATCGGCTGTAGGCTACCAACCAACCCTCGCAACCGAAATGGGACAGCTCCAAGAACGCATCACAAGTACAAAAAAAGGTTCTATAACCTCACTCCAAGCAGTCTATGTCCCAGCAGACGACTACACTGACCCAGCGCCAGCTACCACCTTCGCGCACATGGATGGATCAATTGCTCTTGAGCGGTCAATTGCGGAAAAAGGTATTTACCCGGCAGTTGACCCGCTCGCATCAACGAGTCGGATCCTTGATCCAAATGTTGTTGGCAATGACCACTACGACGTCGCACGGAGCGTACAAAAGGTTCTGCAGCGATATAAAGACTTACAAGATATTATCGCAATCCTTGGTGTAGACGAGTTGTCAGATGAAGATAAGCAGATTGTCGCAAGAGCGAGAAAAATTGAGCGCTTCTTAAGCCAGCCAATGTTCGTTGCTGAAGTATTTACCGGTATTCCAGGAAAATACGTTAAGATCGAAGACACAGTCCGCAGCTTTAAAGAAATTCTCGATGGCAAACACGACAGCATCCCTGAACAAGCATTCTTCATGGCTGGTGGCATCGAAGAAGTCGTTGAGAATGCCAAGAAGCTAAAATGATGAGATATTAGGAGATTAAGATATTATGTGATTTCTTCTTTCTTCACCTAATATCCTAGTATCCCAATATCTTAATATCTTTACTTATGTTTTTAGAAATCATTACTCCCGAAAAAGTAGTTTTTTCAGAAGAAATAGACGAACTCATTGTCCCAACAGTCAATGGTGAGATCGCTATTCTCCCCCACCACGTCAATCTCCTGACGCAGCTTGAACCAGGCGAAATGACCATCAAGCAAAAAGGCAAGACCCAACACCTCGCAGTTACTGGCGGATTTCTGCAAATCGCGCATGACAAAATCTCTCTTCTGTCAGACCATGCAGTGCGGTCTGAGGAGATCGATGCAAAAAAAGCACTCGAAGCACAGCAAAGAGCAGAGAAAAAAATGAAAGAAGAGCGAGAGCACATGACAGAACGAGAGTTCGCAACAGTGCAAGCTGATTTCCGCCGCGCAATTGCAGAGCTAAAAGTCGTCCGCCGCCGCCACAGCGGCAAGATTGGTGTATAATAAGCAGCATGCAACCCGCATTTTTTGATCCTTCAATCTCCTACGAGGAAAACAATAAAAAAGGGCCTTCTCTTCTTTCCCAAGACCTCAAACCACCTATTCGAAACATCACAAAAACGTATAAGTTTTTAGGCTTCGATGTGAATTTACCATTTGGCATCCCGTCTGGACCACTCTTAAATTCCAAGTTTATTAAAGCAGCATTTGATTTTGGTTTTGACGTGGTTGATTACAAAACTCGCCGCTCAGTACCGTTTCCCTGCAATGAATTTCCCAATGTGCTATTTGTCGATGATGACGGCGACCTTACACTCGAAAGAGCCGAAAAACCCCTCATAGCTAGAGCAACAACTGACAAAGAGCCAACCGAATTCAGTATCACTAACTCTTTTGGTAACCCATCACAAGAAGCTCGCCTTTGGCAAGAAGATATGAAGAGAGCATTAACAGATGAAGGCGACGGACAACTTCTTATAGCAAGCGTCGTAGGCACAATTCAAAAAGGTTTTTCAGACGAAGACTACTACGACGATTTTGCCCTCGCAGCAGAGCTAGCCAACCAAACAGGTGTTAAGGTAGTTGAAGTAAACCTCTCCTGTCCCAACGTCGCCAACGAAGGTATTATCTGCTACTCACCTATCGCCGTCGAAGCTATTTGTAGAAAAACCAGAGAAAAAATCGGAAATACTAAAATGTTGGCAAAGTTTGGCTATTTTAACCAAGAGCAAGAAGTCTTACTTGAAAAAATAATGAAGAAAATTACTCCTTTTATAGATGGAGTCGCAGCGATTAACACCATCCCAGCACCTGTTGTTGATGAAAACGGAAATCAAGCACTTCCAGGAAAAGGAAGAGCAACGAGTGGCATTTGCGGTGCTGGTATTAAATGGGCTGGGTTTGATATGGTAAAAAAGCTTGCAAAACTTCGTGACAAGCTCCACGCGAACTACGCAATAGTGGGAGTCGGCGGCGTCATGATGCCTGATGATTATATGGAATACAGAAAAGCAGGTGCAGACGCAGTCCAATCCGCAACCGGCGCCATGTGGAATCCATACCTTGCCTACGAAATCTGGCAAAAAGAAAATGAGGGAAAATAGCCACTATTTAGGTAAGCTATGCTTGTCAAACAGTACAAAATACAACCAAAGATACATTGTATAGTAAGTTAGTATATTATACATATGACATTTCAACAAAAACTCAAAACTACGATTGAGAAAAATAATTCTCTCCTTTGCATAGGTTTAGATACCGATCCAAAAAAACTCCCGGCTCACCTAAAACAGAGTGAATTCCCACAATTTGAGTTTAACAAACAAATTATTGACAAAACCCACGACCTCGTATGCTCGTATAAGTTTCAAATCGCATACTATAGCGCACTGGGAATTCCCGGTATTCAGCAGCTGATGAAATCAATTTACTATATTCAAATCAACTATCCAGATATCCCGATAATCTTGGACGCAAAGCGAGGCGACATTGGATCAACAGCAGAACAGTACGCACGAGAAGTCTTTGAGGTATTTGCAGCAGATGCCGTAACAGTAAGCCCGTATCTTGGAGGAGATTCTGTTGAACCATTTCTTAAATACCAAGATAAAGGCATTATCATACTCTGTAGAACCTCTAATCCCGGAGCAAAAGATTTCCAGGATTTGGTAGTCGATGGACAACCGTTTTATATGAGAGTCGCAGAGAAGATCATTGCCTGGAATGAAAAATACGGTAACTGTCTTATGGTCATTGGCGCAACGTATCCTGATGAAATGAAACAGATCCGTGAGTTAACACCAGATATGTTCTTCCTCGTCCCAGGTATCGGCGCACAAGGAGGAGATTTGGAACAAACTTTGAAGAATGGCCTGCGACCAGATGGATCAGGATTGATTATCCACTCCTCGCGTGGGATAATCTATGCATCAAATGGAGCGGATTCTGCTGATGCAGCCAGAAACGAAGCAATGAAGTTAAAAAATCAAATCAATCAATACCGCAATGGACATTCTTGATATTTTAAAACAAACACAAGCAGTTATTACTGACAGCCATATTGTTTATACTTCAGGCAAGCACGGCTCCGTCTATATCAATAAAGATGCAATTTATCCACATACAAAGTTTTCCTCTGAGATCGGCCGTATGTTTGCTGAGAAAGTAAAAGGCCTTGATATAGATGCCGTACTGGCGCCTGCGCTCGGAGGCATTGTTCTCTCACAATGGACCGCGTCTCACTTATCGGATATGGAACAAAAAGAAATCCTTGGAGTATATACAGAAAAAGACGCGGAGAGCAACCAAGTGTTAAAAAGAGGATACGACAAGCTCATTTCAGGTAAAAATGTCGTTGTTATTGAAGACCTCACCAATACCGGCGGGTCAGTCTTGAAAGTTGTTAACGCCGCGAAAAAAGCAGGAGCCAATGTCGTATCGGTTGGTGTTATGGTGAATCGAAATCCAAAAGAGGTAAACGATGATATGTTTGGCGCACCATTTTTCTCTCTCGGCGTGCTCCCTGCTGAAGCGTGGGATGCGGACGTATGCGAACTATGTAAAAAAGGCCTCCCGATAAATACAAAGGTTGGCCACGGGAAAAAGTTCCTCGAACAGCAAAAACGCCCTTAATGACTAAGATATCTTGCAAGCATATAGTCTATGAGATAGACTCATCTATAGATACTTTTATTTTGATTGAAAATCACAATGAACAAAAATAAGCGATTCATATTTATCTTTTATTCAGCAGTTGGTATATTGCTGCCTTTTATCACTTATATCTGGGCAAAGATTCTAACAGGAGAAACATATTACCTTGAATATGATTACATTGATTTTTTGTCTATAACTTCCTATTCTCTCCTCTCCTTAATTCCCTTTCTTATCCTTGCGGCAATTTCAATATTTATTATACGAAAAAATGTAGCACAGACCGACAAATTTGCCAAGATCGCAGGAAATAGAGCTGTTGTCGGTGGTTTTCTTGCGCTGTTGGCATTTAGTACCAAGTCCTTATGCCTTCAATGCTTGTTGTTGATGCTCAAGGTGGCCTAATATTTCTTTTTTACATACCATATGCGCTACGCGCGATAATAGTCGGAATAAGTATAGGATGGATCTTTGGAAAAATTGAAGTACTACTACGCAAGAAAAAACTTCTAGCGCTTGGGCTAACTATGTGGATTCTTATGATAATACTTTTCTTGGCAAAAAATCTCTATGATAGTAATTTTGGCCAATTTAACCTTCCTCCTGAACCGAAAATAACAGTAGGTGAAAATATCTTTTCAAAAACAGTATTTCTAAAAAATCCGCCAAGGCAGGGATATATTACCTCTCTATCATTTAATAACTGCAATTCGAACTCAGGGGAAAACATTATGATTGGGGGTAGTGACGGTGTTGCGATCATTTCACCAGAAAAAAAATTAGTTTTAGAAGTAAACTTTGAAGATCAAACAATTTCTGGCCAGAATCCTGTTGATATCGATAATGATGGGATATGTGAATATATAGGAAATGCTGATAGCCTTTCTCCTGTCGGATTATTCGATAGTAATGGAATTAAAATCTGGACGTATGGTAGTGATGTTCGAATTGATGGCGTAACGCCATTTGACTACAACTCCGATGGGGCTCTCGATTTCATAATGTCCATGGAAAATGATGAAAAATCTGACGTGATAAGTAAGGAAGGAGAGCTGCTTACCTCGATAAATAGCGATCTCAGTTTTAGTAAAGCTGCAGATATTGACAACAACGGACAAGAGGAATTAATTTCATATGAGTTAACCGGCAATGAAGACACATCACATACAAGGAAACTTGTCATTCGAGACAGTCAATTACATGTCATGAAATCGCAGCTAATAAACCCTCTATCAACTTCTGATGAAAACTATTCTGACGTGATATCATTTGACGTTTTTAGATGGCCAGATGCAGACAGCCCATGGCATGCGCTACTCGCTGAGGAGAATAAATTAACGCTTATTAACCTCAATACGTATTCAGTCTCAAAGGAGTTCAAAGCTGATATAGCTTATTATCCGCAGATACTCCCTGTAAGATTCATTAAGGAAAAAAATCCCTATATGGTTATCATTGGGTCATCAAAAGCAAGAAATCACCTGGTAATTATCGATCCATATGGCACAATTGTCTATGATGAGTTCCTCAAAGGAAGTATTGTTGCTGGGGCAATAACCTTACCTGATAATGAAAATCAAGTATTATTGCTCAGTGAAAATACTGATGAAGGTACTCAGATATGGGAATATCGACTAAGATAGTCATTTAATAATTCCTAGTTTACTTACCCCATACAGAGATTTCCTTGCACTATATCTCCAAATTTCATAAAATAGTCTCGCGCCGACTTAGCTCAACGGTAGAGCAGCGGTATCGTAAACCGCAGGTTGTCGGTTCAAATCCGACAGTCGGCTCATGGACAAACCCAAATTAGGCAAAATTGACCTTCAAGAAATTAAGGAAGAAGAAACAAAAGAGGAAGAGGAACCAATTATGTCACGATCAAGATTACGCAATTCACTAGTAGAACAAAGCAGAAGAAATATCATCCTTGCCGTGGTAGGGATAATCGGCATTATGATCCTTGTCTTTCTTTTTGGGATTCCCCTCCTCATTAACCTGAGTCTTTTATTTGAAAAATCAGGCGGAACTAATTCTCAATCAGATAGCACAAGTGCATATATTGCTGCCCCTGTTATAAATCCTATGCCTCAAGCGACAAATAGCGCCGAAATTCTCCTATCAGGATCTGCGCAGAAAGGGTTGACTGTGATGCTCTATGTTAACGATGTGAAAGTAGACGAAAAAGAAGTAGATGAAGACAGCAACTTTTCATTTGATGATATCGAAGTGGATGAAGGGGAAAATACAATAAAAACAAAAGCAAAAGACAATAAAAAAAATGTCAGTGTCTATTCGGAAGAAATAAAAATTACCTACCTCAACAAACCTCCATCCTTATCGATAGATGAACCAACTGATGGGAAATCATTCGGAAAAGATGATAGCCCTGTTCAGGTGAAAGGAAAAACCGACCCGAAAGTAAAAGTAACAGTCAATGATTTCTGGGCAATCGTAGATGCTGGAGGAAATTATTCGTATATACTTCCCTTGCAAGGGGGAGAGAATCGTATTAAGGCAGTCGCGACAGACGAAGCCGGAAATAAAACTGAAAAGGAAATTAACGTTTCTTATTCTCAGTAATACCCAAAATCACCCACACCCAGTACATAAGCGTGGGATAAAAAAGCGTATTTAAAAACAAGCTGCTTGCCAAAAGACCCGCTACCGATGCCATAGTCACTACCCGAGTACCTAGTTTATCCTCCCCCCCAATGCCCCCTATCACCCCAAAAACCCTAACCCATAGAAATACGTACGCCAAAAGGCCCACCACACCAGTCGTCGCCAACACAAAGAGCCAACTATTATCTGTTCCCGCATCCGCATGGCTTACTTGCCACTTTTCAGAAGTTCGAAAACCGTATCTATTTTGTGAATACCGATACGCATTAAAGCCGACTCCAAAAACTGGATTTTTCTCAATAATACGTATCGCAATATATATCGATCGTATTCTCTCTTGCGATGACGCTGTTCGAAATGGATTTCTGCCCTCAACACCAGTGTTTGAAAATATTAGTAAAAATAGTAGGACGACACCAAACACAGGCAATGAGAGTTTTTTATTTCCTTTCACAAACAAAAAAACCAGCATACCAGCCACAAATGCTATCAACCCACTCCGCGAATAGGTGAGAACAAGAGCAAGAATAGTAAGAAGTGACAATAATGCATAAATGAAAAAGTATTTCCTTTTCTTTTGCACACTATGATCAAGCAGTTTCCCAAAAAGCAAAAATAAGTACAGAGCAAAAAAAACTCCTGCAAAATTCGGATCCAGGAATGTTGAAAATAAACGGTAAAGATGGTCATCCCATTGAAGGTAGTAGAGGTTCCTCAAATTATTATAGAAGAAATATTGGAGAAATCCCAATCCAACGAGTGCGCCTCCTGCCACAAGCAGAATATGAGAAATTTTTCGTTTGTATTCAGATGGAAAATCTTTGACAGCAAAGTACAAAGCGGCATACACAAGCCAACGCAGCGCATACAAAAAAGAAACAATTAACTGCTGAAACTCAAGGTGAGCGCTGTTGATTATGAGCGAAGCCGTACCTGAAGCAAAAAAAAGGAGAACTGGGAAGAAAAGTATATCTTTCACCGATTTCTTCTCGTATAGCATGCGCACTAACCAGACGGCAATAAATATTCCGACTGATATATCAAATAGTGTCATTGCTGAACCATTACCGAACTGCACTCTCGCAACCTGCCCCAGAACAAAAGCGATTAGCGAAACGGTAAAAAGAAATTTAAGCATTTTTCCTATTAGTATATCCATTGTTTATTGAGCGTGTACAACCGAACATTGGTGATAGGATTATAGTAGATAAGGCTCCAATATCGAAACCGCTCTGGTAATTCCCCATTCTGTATGGCAATATAGTTAAATGTATTCCCTTTTTGTACAAAGGAGGAATCTATGAAAGGAAAATCTGCATAATAGAGATTGTGGAAACCATAGAGTAAAACCTTATCCTTACTCTTCACTGTTTTATTGAAATATCCATCAATATCATAAAAGTCGCCAAAGGAAAAATTAAGATGCTTTTTTAAAAATTCCGTCTTTGTCTGCATCCCAAGAAGTACAGGTATGTATTTACTGTTGGCTACTCCTCTATAGACAAGTGAGCTAAGAAGCACGGAAACAACAAGAAGATTTCCAATTGAAACACTAACTTTTTTATAATGAAACTTTGCTGTAGTCAATTTCTTGATTGCAAAAGAAACAACAAGCGAAAAAGCAGGAAGGTACGGAATGATAAATCTTCCACCCCCTGTTCGCGGGGTAAAATACCAAAGAAGCAGACCAGAAAAGGTATAAAATATAATTAGCTTTTGTTTAGTTTCGAATTTTTTATAGAAGGCTGCGATCAGAGGCACAGCCATGATATACAAGGGTGAAATGGGATCTGCAGACTTTGTAAACAACATCCATAGTTCTTGCACAAATATATTTGGCCACAGCAATTTGAAATCAAAAGACGAGTCATAGGCAGAGGTAAAAAAGGGATACACCGGGTTACCGGTATGGATAAAAGAAAAGACAAACCACGGAAGCGGAATAAGAAAGACAATAAAGCAATAGAGAAGCACTGATGATACGGTTGTTTTTACAGGCTTGTTGCGTTTAAAACAGTGCCAAATAATAATAAGACAAAGTGGGAGTAAAGACCCGATTGCCAGAAGTTTGGTTGTAACTGCGAGTCCCAACATAACTGCAGATTCAACAAGCCACTTCCTATCATTCTGTCGAATCCACAATATTATTCCCAATAACGCTAAGATTTCAAAAAATGTCCGAGCCAAATCAACATACGCGGTTATCGATTCCCAACCGACAACTAAGTTTGAATAAAATATCGCTGATGCAAGAAGAGAGAATGTGATCGGCAAGAATAATCGCGCTAACTTATACAGTGCTATTACTGATAGAACACCAAAAAGAAAATGAATAGTTTTAGCTAGCGTCTCGCCTTGTATAGCAAACGCTGCAGTATAGAGCATCTCAGTAAGCTTCGGCATCGCTGAATAATAAAGAAGCCCACCAGGAATAAAAACAACAGCATGGTTAAGAAGATACAGCTTAGGAAGCGTCAGATGATACCACAACGCATCAAAAGCCAACTCAGGCCCCAACGCACCGACCAAATTTACAACAACCAAAGCAGCAAAAAATAATAAAAGTACTCTTGAGAGCATATCTCTTCGTACCGCTTCCCTAATCTCCCTAATACCCCCAAAAACCTCAAGGATGTTTTTCCGAAAATACAAAACTGCCAAGACAAGAAAGAAAATTGAGAAAACGAAAATAACAACAAGGTACAACAATCCCAATAACCCAAGCGCAAAAATACAATAAGAGTAAATGCCTATCAGTATCGCAATCGCAAACATATGTTAGAGAATTCTATACACGTAATCATCTCCAAACTTCTTAACCAAACGTAATCCTGCATTGTTATTGAGCTCCGCAAGGACAGTCGCACCGTTTGGCATTGCTTTCTTATTAACACGAAATGAACTATCTGAAAGCATATCATACTCCGCTTTATGCACAATAAGGTAGTCAATCTTCATCTCCTTAAACCTCCTCACAGCCTGTCGAGACGGAAACGAATTCATCAACACATATGTCATTTTCTGCCAGGGAGGCGGTGAAAATCCGCTCGCACCATTGACGGTTCTCCTAAAATGTGCAGTCGAGTAAAATACTCTATAAAGCTCCTTATGCCCATGCGGAAACATGTTCCAGTTGTATATCGGCATCTCAATAATTGTCGAATCTTTTGGAGTTGTCCGCAGCCAAGAATACACTTTTGGAAAATCTTTCTCTTGTGGTACAGTGGTGGATTGGAGGGGATAATTGAACTCTAAAACAACACCAAAAATAAGCAAAGAGTAAATCACAAGCTTCTTTTTCGTACTCCACTTCTTTGAAACAATTGCAGTAAATAAAGCTATTGTAACTGCCATACAAAAAGCAAATAACATCTCCCAACGAAAAGCATTCCTAAATCCTTGAAACCCTGGCACTATATAATAAAGCAACGCATACGGCAGCGGGATCGGAAACGGCTCATGAATAGTTTTTCGCGCAAAATGAAGCGCAGGTCCTAAGCTTAGAATTAACCCAACTATCCCACTAACCACCAAACTCCTATATATCCAATCTCTTTTCTTATAATGTTTAACGAAATCAATAATGACAATCACACTAAAGAGCGTAAAAAAGAATCCTAGAAATCCCGGCTTAAAATCACCATTAGGATACCATTCTCTATTGCCACTGAACTGATTCAAAATGACATGCAATCGCGAATAACTGCTTGAATAGAATAAATCTTCTGGCTGAAGCGCAAGATGAATTGCTTCACGGATATCGCGAACATACGTATATTCACGTGATACTTGATAATACGGAATAATTATAGGAAGCAAAGCAAAAAATGTGGCAATAAGAATCATCAGATTGGTGCGAATTATATATCTTCTCAGGAGTTTCATTCTCCTGAAGAAAAAGAAAAAAGTAATGATAAAATAAAGAAACACCAAAAAATACCCAGGAAGAAAACTATTATACGTTTGTACAATAAATAAAAATAAACTTATTCCAAGAAACCGCGATCTTTTTGTCTTTAAAAAATGAATATAAAATAAAACTGCAAGAGGAATCCATTGAATTGCCAAAATTTGTATATGGACTGCTTTATCCAAAAACACAGGAGAAAATATGAAAAGCAATCCAGATAATAAAGATGGTAAGTACTGCTTTGTCAAAAAGAAAACCAAAAGAAAAGTAAAAAAACCAACGAGAAGAGCAGACGAAAATATAGTCACATTATTTGCAGCAATAGGCTCCCCGATTAATACTGTCGGAACAAATGCTAGGATACTAGATGCAAGGTGGAGATCAGAAAACGCCAAACTATGTGGAAAGGGATAAAAAATATTTGCTTCAAAGATGTGAAGAGGATCAGAAAGGAGAGCATGAATATTCCAATTTAATATCCATGCAATAAGAAGCTCATCCCCTAACCCAGTCGCGTAATCACCAAGATGAAAAATAAGGGGGAATGTAATGAAGACTGAAGCGAAGGTAAAAATGAAAAATGCTACAAGATGTTTTGCCAAAGACAAATACCTCCTCTGCATAAAAGCGTCAAAATATATTCAAGAAGAATAAAAAGCGCGAAAAGAATGTAAACTAAGATAAGCAATAGTTCTTTTGTAATCTTCAAGTTTTAATAATTTGAAGTTTTAGTGTTTTGCCTGTGCATGGATCTTTTAGTTTATAAATTCCTATTCTATTCGTACCGTAAGGGTTTTTAATCGTTTTTAATTTTAAGAAGAACTTCTCAAGTCCAGCGAGCTGCTCGTCTCTACTGACAAAATACGTTGGAGCATGAATATATAAGCAGTCATATTGGTTTACTTCTGGATACCTATTTGCATCAAGATACGCGACTGGAACATTTTTAAATTTGTTAAAATATACATGCATTGCACTCTCGGGATTTCCTGAGTTTTCAGCAACTGCAACAATAATTTTCTCTCCTTTTGCCTCACTCTTTAGATAATTGACAGCGTCTACCACGCCATATCCTGAGGTAAATCCATTGATGTATTGTGTTTCGGGATACGCTGTGTAACGACTGCCGAGATAAAAATATTCAACAGGATAAAAAACCTGCAAAATAGTCACAAAACAAGCAGAAATTATCACAAATAGACTTATTGCTGCTCCTTTCACCTTCATCCGCCTGACTACCCCGTAGATAAAAAAAGCTGCAGCTGGAACAAGAAGTGGCAAAAAGGAAACGGTATACCGCTGTGATGCAAATCGTGAGAAAAACGACTGCAATAGTATACCTATTGCAAACCACGCAAAATAGAGACGAATCTGTTTTGTTTTTAATTTAAAGAGTATGAAAAATCCACCGACTGCGCTGAGAAACAGTAACGGTGAAATATAGAAAAATGCGATCAGCAGATTTGCAGCCACGTTTCTAAACCACGTGCTTACAGGAAAATGGATAAGCTCTGATACAGTCAGTGAATATCTGCTATTTGCATGAAATGTGCTCCAAAATTGGGGTTGAATTAGCAACAGTATATTCACGAGAAGAAACACTGAAAAAATTATTCCTATTTGCTGTAAAAGGCCTTTTCGTGTCCTCGGTTCACGAAACCAGCGATATCCGTAGAGCAGTAAAACAATTACTACAAAGATAAGTGCCGCTGACTTAATAAAAAATCCCATTCCCAGTACCCCTCCTAACAGCACTGCATGCTTCCTCATGCTTGTTTGCCACAGCAGGAAGAGCAAGTAGAATGACCAAATAGAAAGAGCGGTCATAGAACTTTCCATAAGGGCCTGTCTGTCAAAAAATGAGAATAGTGGGGTAATGATATATAGAATGCCAGCGAGAAAGGCAACATTCTGCCCAAAAAATCTTCTACTGACAAAGTATATCCCAAGCATTGTTATATATCCTATCAGGACAGATACCAAACGCCCGGCAAATAGCGGATCACCAAGCAGCGACTGCGCTATGCCAAAAAACCACATGAGGAATGGCTGCTTGGCATCATAGAGCGAATAATAGAGATAGCCTGGCTCATGCGTTTCCCTCCATCCCCAGTCAAGATAAATTGCTTCATCGTTAAATATGGGAATAGCGGTAAGATGTGCTGTACGAACAAGAAAATAAAAAACAGTTATCAAAAAGAGTAGGTAATGCTGTTTTAAAAAACGTAATACTCGCATATGTATCTTACCTAAATTTGTGGAGCGTGCAAGAAATCCTTTATTTGTCTGTACGTCTTTCGAAGAAAGGTTTCCTTTTTCAAATTCTCTTTCGAAGTCGGTTTTGTCACTGAACGCATTATATTCCCTTCTTGAAATCTCATTCCTGCCTGTTTTTGACCAAAAAATATTATATACGCTTGTGCTTGCGGAATCTGCACCGAAGTATTTTTGTACTCGGTTATCAGCTTTTGTAACTTTTTGTCTTCGAGATTGCACGCGCTACTACAAGAATATACTAACGTTTTGTTCGAGTATGTATCAGCGCTCAGATCTGCTACATTATCTACTGTCACTTCGTACATGAAT